>JAHCKS010000047.1 GCA_026125665.1 Rubrivivax sp. | reverse complement strand
TCGTCGTGTGTTCGGGTGCCATGCCCCGAGCGGCCCCACGGCATCGGCCCGGCGCGCCGTGATCGTGGTCCGCCTAAACGCTTCTTCGCGAACGCCGGGCGCAGTCGCGGGCTTGGGATGCTCATCAGGAGGTGTGAAAGCCGACCTGGCGTGCGGTGAGGAGCGCAGGCGTGAGATCGGGGCGCGCAGCAGATTCACTCACACCTCCTCACCCCTCTCATATGCCTCCTCAGCAGGCCGCGGCGCTCGTCGTGCCCGCCACCGGCGCCAGCACCAGCGGCCCGGCGAGCGAGACGCCGAGCGAGTCGACGAGCGTCACTTCCAGCCCGCCCACGACCGGCCGCACGAGCAGCGTCGACAGGCGGATGCGGCTGCCGCCTTCGATGGTGTTGCCGTAGTAGCGCGGCTCGGCGCTGCCGGCTTGACCGAAGGTGCCGATGAAGACCCTGTCCAGGCAGCGCAGCCGCAGCTGTGCGTCCTGCCCGTCGAGCTCGAGCAGGTGCCGGCTGGCCGGCGTGGCCTCGGCGAAGAAGCGCGGCCCGGCAGCGGGCAGCGGCGCGGCGCCGGTGCTCGGGCTGGCGCAGCCGAGGAACGAGGCGAACGACGCGTCGCACACCGGCACCTCGCGTGCGCCCTGCGCGGCCAGCGCGTCGTCGGTGGCGCCGGTGCCGGTGCCGCCGAGGCCGGGGCCGCAGCCGCCGAGGCCGGCGAAGGCCGCGGCGAGCAGCACGCCGGCGAAGGTGGCGACGAGCCGCCGCAGCGCCACGGGGGCGGAGGAAGGCGGGCGAATCATGGTCGGGATCACTCCTCGGCTTCGCTGTAGAAGTAGACGCCGAACCGCGCCCGCTGGCGGCGCTCCGGGCGTGGGCGGGCCTGGTCGGCGTCGAAGCGCTCTCGCGCCTTGGCCATCACGTCGCGCAGCGCCGCCTGCCAGGCGGCCTTGGCGGCCTGCGCGAGCTCGTGCACGGAATCCTCGCCGAGCTCGTCGACGAATACCGCCTGCTCCAGGAAGTTCGCGTCGCCGCGCAGGTTGGCCACCGCGGCGGCGGCGTGGTCATGCAGGTTGGCGGCGAAGAGCGCGGCCATCTCGTCGAAGCCGCGTTTCGGCGCGAAGCCTTCGGCGAGCAGGCGCACGCCCTCCGATGTTTCCTCGGCCACGCCGAGGCGCACGAGCTCGTCGAGCACGGCGCGCGGGCGCACGTCGCGGCTGACGCTCTCGACGAGCGCGTCGAAGCTCGGCTTGTCGCCCTGGGCCTGCGCGGCGCGCGGCAGCACGCGCGCATGGCCGCGCCGGTCGAGCCAGCGCCGCTCGCCCATCCAGCGGCCGACGACCTCGGACGCGAGGCCCATGGCCGCGGGCGCGGCCACCGCGGCATCGGCGGCGCGCGGCTCGCGCGTCAGCGTGCGCACGTCGCGCCGGTGCACACCCGACAGCAGCGTCAGTGCGCTGTCGGTGGCGGGCATGCCGCGGCGCTGCAGCTCGCGCCGCGCTTCGTCCAGGAACAGCGGCTTCAGCGCCGCGGCCAGCGCGGTGTAGGTGATGCCGTGGTGCACGAGCAGGCGCACGAGCGGGCGCAGCGCCTGCAGCACGCGCACGAGCAGCGGGCTCGGCCCGCCGGTGAGCTTCATCGCCACGGCCGCCCGGAACGCCCGGCAGCGGTCCCGCCGCCGGCGGGCCGGCGCCCTCGTGGTTGACAGCAGGGCGGCATGTGGGATATTTTCCCACGTCATCGACCGGCACGCAAGCGGCGCGCGCCGCCCGCCGTCCCGGTGCGAAAGGAGTCCGTCGTCATGCCCGTCCTGCCCTGTGAACGCCCTGCTTCGCGAGGCCTCTTCGCCTTGCCCATCACGTCGATCGCGATGTCCATCGCCGCGGTGTCGTGCAGCCTGCTCGTCGCCTGCGGGGGCGGCGGCGCCTCGCCGGAGCCCGGCCACGGCGATGCCGGCGCGCCGGCTCTGAAGCCGAGCCAGCCCGGCGACCTCACCACCTACGTGCAGCGCGTGCTGCGCGAGCGCGCCGCGCAGCGGCAGCGGGGCCAGGCGTCTCTCGACGACAGCACGCGCACCGTCGCGCCGCTGCCGGCCGGCGGGGCGGCGCCACCGACGATGGCGACGGCCGTGCCTTTCTCGACTTCGCTCGTGCAGGAGGCCGGCGTCGACGAGCCCGACCTCGTGAAGACAGCCGACGGCGTGCACCTCTTCAGCCTCGACCTGCACGACAGCGCCAAGCCGCTGCTGCGCACCACGCGGCGCCTCGCCTCGGGCGCGCTGGAAGAACGCTCCGCGCTGCCGCTCGCCTTGGGCAGCGCCAGCGCACTCGCGCCGCGCGGCATCGTGCACTCCGCCGACGGCCGAGCGCTCGCCGTGGCCAGCGAGGCCTGGGCCGGCTTCTCCGGTGACCCGTGTGTCGATGTCTGCCCGCCGACGATCCTGCTGCCCGGCCCCTTATGGATGCGCAACCTCGTGGCCGTGGAGCGCTTCGACGTCGCCGACCCGGCGCAGCCGGCGAGCAGTGCGCGCATCGAGTTCGACGGCCGCCTCGTCGACGCCCGGCGCGTCGGCGACCACCTCGTGCTCGTCAGCGAGCAGGTGCCGATGCTCGCGGCCGACCAGTTGCCGCCGACGGTGCCGACCGCCGAACGCGAAGCGGCGATCGCCGCGACGCGCGGCACCGACCTGCTGCCGCGCCAGCACCTGCCCGGCGGCGGCACGCGCGCGCTGCTGTCGGAGACCGACTGCTGGGTGCAGCCGGCCAATGCGTCGCTGGCGCTGTCGGTGACCACGATCACCGTGCTCGACCTGCGCGCCGCCGACCTGGCGCCGGCGAGCCGATGCTTCGTCGGCGGCACCGAGGCGCTGTACATGACGCCCGCGACGCTGGTGCTGGCGAGCACGCGCTGGTCCTACACCATCCAGGGCGGCGCGCTGCGCTATCCCGAGACCATCCGCACTGACCTGCACAAGTTCTCGTTCGATGCCGGGCGGCTCGTCTACCGCGCCAGCGGCGACGTGCCCGGCCACCTGGGCTGGGACCCGCAGCGCAAGTCGTGGCGCCTCGGCGAGCACGAGGGGCTGCTGCGCGTGCTGACCTTCACCGGCCCGGTCGGCTGGCTCACCGCCAACGACGCGGCGAGCGTGCCGCCGTCACCGGCCACGTTGACGGTGCTGCGCGAGGTCATGAGCACCAGCGGCGGCCGGCTCGAGGCGCTGGCGACGCTGCCCAACGCGCAGCGCCCGCAGCCGCTCGGCAAGCCGGGCGAGCAGGTGCACGGCGTGCGCTTCGCGGGCCAGCGCGGCTACGTCGTGACGTTCCGGCAGTTCGACCCGCTGTACGTGCTCGACCTCGCCGACGCGGCCGACCCGCGCATTGCCGGCGTGCTGGAGGTGCCGGGCTTCTCCGACCACCTCGTGCCGCTGTCGGACACGCTGCTGCTCGGCGTGGGCAAGGAGGCCGATGCCAACGGCCGCGCCGGCGGCGTGAAGATCTCGCTCTTCGACGTGGCCGACGCGGCGCAACCCCGCGAGCTGGCGAGCCAGGTCTTCGGCACCACCGGCAGCGCGAGCGGGCTCGACCACTCGCGGCAGGGCCTGGCGCTGCTCGAGCAGGGCGCGGTGACGCGGCTCGCGATGCCGCTCTTCCTCGTCGACGCCGGCTTCACCAACGCCCGGGACCGGCTGGCCCGCCTGGAAGTGGACCGCCAGGCCGGCACGCTCGTCGCCAAGCCGCTCGTCGCGCCTTCGACGGCGACACCGCCCGGCTCCTTGGCGCAGCAACGCAGCGTGCTCGTCGGTGAAGACGTGCTCTGGCTGCGCGCCGGCCGGCTGAGCGGCCACGCCTGGTAGCTGCCGGCTCCCGCTCACTCCCGTCAGCGCACTCGGGCCGGGGCAAGGTGGCCGGGCGCCGACCCGCTCGCTCGCTGCGCGGGCGCGCGCGCCATGCCCGCTACGCCGTCGCCACCGCCTGCATGAACGCGCCGAGCTTCGCAGGGTCGAGCCGCCCTTCGTGCCGCACGCCGTTGCACAGGTCCACGCCGTGTGGCGCCACGCGCCGCACGGCGTCGGCCACGTTGCCGGCGTGCAGCCCGCCGGCCAGCCAGAGCGGCCGCGGGAACACGGCGTCGCGGATGCGCCGCGAGAGCGCCCAGTCGTGCGTGCGGCCGGTGCCGCCGAGCTGCTTCACCGAGAGCGCCGGGTTGCCCGAGTCGAGCAGCAGCGCATCGACATGCGGCGCGGCAGCGTGCGCCTCGTCGAGCGACGCCTCGCCGGTGACATGGACCACCTGCACGAGCTCCACCCCCGGGCACAGCTCGCGCAGCCGGGCGAGCTCGGCCAGCGGCACGTGATCGACCAGCTGCAGCGTCGTCGTGCCGCAATGCCGGTGCTGCGCCGCGATGTCGGCGGCGCGCGTGCGCGCCGTCAGCAGGAACGTGCGCACACCGGCGTCGCGCACCGCGGCGGCGACCTCGGCGACGCGGTCGTCGCTGATGACGCCGGGGCCGCTCGGCATCGCCGACACGAGGCCCAGAGCCGAAGCGCCCGCTGCAACGGCCCACCGCGCCTCGTCGACATCGGCGATGCAGCAGACCTTCACTGCGACGGACATGCGACCTCCTTCACTCGCGACTGTCGAGGGCGATGCGCGGGGGCGTGGAACAACAGCGCGAAGGCACGGGCCGGGCCGCAGGCGCGGACGCGCGTGCCGCGCCCTACTGGCCGGTGCTGCCGGGCTGCGGGTCGCGCTCGGGCGGCTGGCGCCTGGCACCGCTGAGCTGGCGCCGGCAGCCGATTGGCCCGCTGGCGCGTTCGCGCCGCTCTGACGGCACTGGCGGCGCGTCATGCGCCGTTGGCCGCCGCCCGCCAAACCGAGTCGCCCCGCACCGCGGTCGAGGCGGCGCGCTGGGCGCCGTTGCCGGTGGCTGAGGTCATGGCGCACTTCGCACCGGCGTCGCGGCGCTGCGTCGCGCCGCTGGCGCGGCCGAGGCGCCGCGCTGCACGCCGCCCTCGGCAGCCGTCGCACCCCGTCGGGCGCCGGCGGCGGCCGCCGAAGCGGCACGCTGCGCACCCTGCGCCGTGGCTTCGCCCGTGCGCTCGACCCGTTCGGCTGCACTGCTCGCGGCTGTCGCCGCCGCACCGCCGAGGGCAACGGCCGTGGCACGCGCCCACCCCGCACCGGTGGCGACGAACAACCCCACGACGAACAACAAAGGCCCGGCAGACGCCTTCATGAGTCACCTCGCGCGTCGGATTGTGGCCCCGCCACGCCGGCCGCGGCAGCGCTGGCCTCGGCGGCATCGAGGACCTCGCGCACCACGGCGTCGTCGATGCTTGCTGCGGCCGCACCTGGCGTCGATGCGGCTGCGGCATCGTCGAACTCGAAGGCTGCCGCCACGGCAGCGCTTGCCGCCGCAGCGGCGACGTCGTCCGCGGCGTGCACGCGTGCCAGCGCGTCGCCGGCCCGGACGCGCTGCCCCGGCACCGCGACCTGCGTGAGGCCGACCCGGGCGTCGATGCGCTCGCCGCCGGCGGCGCGCCGCCGCCGGAAGCGCCACCACGGCCAGGCCGAGTGCGCATCGTCGACGCGCGCCACGCTCGGTGCGCACGGCGAGGCTGCATGCCGGCAGCGAGGCCCGGCGCGCGCAGCACGTCGGCCGGCCCGCCGAGTGCCGCGACCATGCGCGCGAAACGCTCGGCGGCCCCGCCGCCGTCGAGCGCAGCCTCGGCGCGGCGTCTCGCCTCGCCGAGCTCACGCACGACCCCGCCGACCTGCAGCGCGTGCGCGGCCAGCACCAGCGTCAGCTCGAGCAGCCGCGGCTCGCGCTGCCGGCCGGTAAGGAAGTGAATGGCCTCCTGCACCTCCAGCGCGTTGCCGGCGGCGACGCCGAGCACGCGGTCCATGTCGGTGACGAGGGCGCACGCCGGCAGGCCGGCTTGGCGCGCCACGGCGACGAGGCAACCCGCCAGCCGCCGCGCCTGGCCGATGTCGCGCATCATCGCGCCGCTGCCCACCTTCACGTCGAGCACCAGCGCCGAGAGCCCGGCCGCGAGCTTCTTGCTCAGGATGCTGGCGGTGATGAGCGGCACGCTCTCCACCGTGCCGGTGACGTCGCGGATGGCGTAGAGCCGCCGGTCGGCCGGCGCCAGCTCGGCCGAGGCACCGACGATGGCGCAGCCGGCCTCGCGCAGCGCCCGCTTCAGCACGTCGCGCGGCGGGTTCACGGTGTAGCCGGGCAGCGCCTCGAGCTTGTCGAGCGTGCCGCCGGTGTGGCCGAGGCCGCGGCCGCTGACCATCGGCACGATGACGCCGGCCTCCGCGCCGGCCTCGGCGAGCAGCGGCGCCAGCACCAGGCTCACCTTGTCGCCGACGCCGCCGGTGCTGTGCTTGTCGAGCACGGGACCGGCGAAGCCCTCGGTGCGCCAGTCGAGCACGCGGCCCGAGCGGGTCATCGCGCGCGTCAGCTCCACCGTCTCGCGCGCATCCATGCCGCGGCAGACGATGGCCATCGCCAGCGCCGCGGCCTGCGCATCGCTCCAGCCGGCGGGCGCATCGGCGCCGGCCGCCAGGCCGGCGACGAAGGCCTCGATCTGCTCGCGCGCCAGCGCGCCGCCGTCGCGCTTGCGGGTGATGATCTCCTGCGGCAGCACGTTCGACGGCGGCGCCCGCCGGCGTCAGTTCACGCGCACGATGCGCTCGAGCGCACCCGGCGTGATGTTCGGCGTGCCGCGCAGGTGCCGCTCGAAGGCGTCGACGTCCATCATGCCGGTGCGCCGCTCGCGCCCCTGGCGCAGCACGGTGAGGTTGTCGCCGCCGCCGGCGAGGAAGCTGTTGACAGTGACGCGCAGCGTCGCCTCCGGCGCGACCGGCGTGCCGTTCAGCTTCAGGCTGCCGGGCACGACGCGCTGGCCGGGCGGCTTGCTCGCGTCCCAGCTGTACGTGAAGCCGCGCGAGACCGACAGCACGCGGCCCGCCGGCGTGGGCTGGTTCACCCATTGCTGCTCGAGCACCTGCACCAGCTGCGCGCCGGTGAGCGTCATCGTCACGAGGTTGTTGTAGAAGGGCTGCACGGCGAACAGGTCCTCGTAGCGCACCTGCAGGTCGTCGGCCGGGTTGCCGGTGTTGCGGGCGCCGAGGTCGGCGCGGATGCCACCCGGGTTCATCAGCGCCACCTGCGCGCCGAACTCGGCCGCGGTGGCGGCCAGCTGCGCGTCGGCGATCACCTGGCCGAGCGGGCTCTCGCCGTTGGGGGCCTGGGCGCGCGGCAGCGGTGCGGCGATGCGCCCGACGACGCGCCGGGCCAGCGGCGCGACGAGCTTCTCGTAGGTCTCGATCAGCGCCGTCTGCCGTGGGTCCTTCGCGAAGCTCGTGCGCACGATGACGTTGTCGGCACTTGCGCTCGTCACGTCACCGCTCTTCGGGTCGAGCACGAGGTCGATCTCGCTCACCACGGTGCCGTACTTGTCGGCACTCGTCACCAGCCGGCCGTCGATGCGGCAGTTGTACGCGCGGTGCGTGTGGCCGCTCACCACCACGTCGACCGCCTTGTCGAGCTTGTTGACGATGTCGACGATCGGGCCGCTGATGCCGGGGCACTCGTTGTAGTCGCCGGCGGGCACGCCGCCTTCGTGGATGAGCAGCACGATCGCCTCGATACCCTGGCGCCTGAGTTCGGGCACGAGCGCGTTCACCGTCTCGGCCTCGTCGCGGAAGCTCAAGCCGCGCACGCCGTCGGGCACGACGATGGTCGGCGTGTCCTTCAGCGTCAGGCCGATGAAGGCGACCGGGATGCCCTGGAAGCGCTTGACGTGGTAGGCCGGGAAGAGCGTCTGCCCGGTGGCCGTGACGACGGTGCTGGCCGCCAGGTAGCGGAAGCCGGCGCCCTTGAACGGTTGCGGGCCCCTGCACGCCTCGCCGGCCGAGGCGCCGGGGTGGTTGGCGCAACCGCCGCGCTGCATGCGCAAGAGCTCGTCGGTGCCCTTGTCGAACTCGTGGTTGCCGACGGCGCTCGCTTCGAGCCCCATCAGGCTCAGCGACTCGATCGTCGGCTCGTCGCGGAACAGCGCCGAGACGAGCGGCGTGGCGCCGATCAGGTCGCCGGCGGCGACGAAGATGTGGTTCGGGTTCTTCGCGCGCAGTTGCGCCACCAGCGTGGCCAGGTGCTCGCTGCCGCCGGCCGGCACGACGACGGTCTTCGTCGCGTCGGCCGGGTCCTTGATGCGGATGCCGCCGGAGCTGGGCTTGAGGTTGCCGTGGAAGTCGTTGATCGCCAGCACCTTTACCTGCACCGGCTCGGTGGCGCGCGGCGGCGGGGCGGCGCAGCCGGCCAGCCAGAGCGCGGCGGCGAAGGAAACGGCCAGCGTGGCGGGGTGGCGATGAGCAGGCCGGTGCGGGCTGCGCGACATGGGACTCCTCCGTCGGTGTGGCTGTGTTCCCGGTCGATGGAGCGGCGGCGCCGCATCCCCCTTCGATGTCTGCTCAGTAGCTCGCCGGTGCGGCCGCCGTGGCGCCGCCCGTGCCGAGCACGGCTTCGATGTCGTTCAGGAGGCCGCTGGCGCCGATGCGGAAACGCCGAGGCACCAGCGCCTGCGGCCCCAGGATCTCGTGCACGAGCGCCGCGTAGACGCCGGCGTCGGCGACGGTGCGGATGCCACCGGCCGGCTTGAAGCCGACCCGCGTTGCCGCGCGCGGATCGCTGGCGATCGCCTGCAGCAGCAGCCGCGCCGCATGCGGCGTTGCGTTCACCAAGACCCTGCCGGTGCTCGTCTTCAGGAAGTCGGCGCCGCCGTCGAGCGCGATGCGGCAGGCGCGCGTGATCGCTTCGTCGCTGCCCAGCTCGCCGGTCTCGAGGATGACCTTCAGCACGAGGCCGCGGCACGCCGTGCGCACGGCGGCCAGCAGCGCCGGTGCGGCGTCGAGCTCGCGCCACGGCAGCACGACGTCGACCTCCTGCGCGCCGGCGGCGACGATGGCGCGCGTGTCGGCGACGGCGCGTTCGACATCGCTGCTGCCGTCGGGGAAGTTGGCCACCGCGGCCACCACGATGTGCGCGGGCAAGCGCTGCCGCGCCAGCGCCGCGAAGCGCGGCCACACGCACACCGCGGCCACCGGCCCGCGGCCGGCCGGGCCGACGGCGCGCTCGCACAGGCGCTCGATGTCTTCGGCCGTGTCGCCGTCGTTCAGGCTCGTGAGGTCCAGGCACGCCAGCGCCAGGCGCGCCGTGGCCGGCGCGTCGCCGGCAGGCGACGGCACGGCCGCGGTCCTCGAGCCGGTCATCTCACGGCTCCATGCCTTCGACGATGGCGGTGAGCTGCGCCACCGCCCGCTCGCTCGCCTTGGCCGCCGTGGCCAGCGTGTGCGCGTGGCTCAGCTGCTCGCCCGACAGGCCAGCGGCCATGTTCGTCAGCAGCGACACCGCCAGCACGCGCAGCCCGGCATGCCGTGCGAGGATCGTCTCCGGCACCGTGCTCATGCCCACCGCCTGCGCGCCCAGCAGCTGCAGCATGCGGATCTCGGCCGGCGTCTCGAACTGCGGGCCCATGAACCAGGCGTAGACGCCTTCGCCGATGCTCGCGCGCTCGCCGCCCAGGCGCGCCACGGCGGCGTGCGCGGCCGCGCGCAGCGCCGGGTCGTAGGCATCCACCATCGACACGAATCGCTCGTCGCCGGCCTCGCCGAAGAGCGGCGAGGCCTGCGCGAGGTTGACGTGGTCGCTGACCAGCATCGTCGAGCCCGGCGGCAGCGCGTGCGTCAGGCTGCCGGCGGCGTTGGTCTGCACCAGCACCTTCACGCCGGCGCGCGCCAGCGTGCGCACGGCGCCCTTCATGCCGTCGGCCGTGCCCGTTTCGTAGGCGTGCTTGCGGCCGGCGAGCACGGCCACCTCGTGCCGGCCGATGCGGCCGAGCCGCACCTCGCCGGCGTGCCCGCCGACGGCCAGGCGGGGGAAGGCCGGCAGTTCGGCGTAGGGCACGACCTCGGCACCCTGCACCGCCTGCGCGAACGGCCCCCAGCCCGAGCCGAGCAGCACTGCGACCGCCGGCCGGCGCCCGCCGGCGCACAACCGCTTCGTGCTGGTGTCGATGGCGGTCTCGGCGGCGTTCATGGGTGGCGCGAATCGTAGTGCAGCGGCGCGTGGCGCCGCGGCGCCGTCAGGCCATGCCCACCTTGCGCAAAGGCGGCTTCACGTCCTCGGCGCGCGCCGGGCGCACCGGCTGGTGCTCGCGCACGACGTTGAGCACGATCGCCGTGGAGGTCTCGGCGAGCAGGCAGAACTTCGTCACGACGGCGTCGAGGTGCGCGACGTCGATGACGGCGATCTCCACCACCCAGCTGTCGTCGCCGGTGACGTTGTAGGCCGTCAGCGCCTCGGGCATCGCGAGCACGGTCTTGGCCACGCGCAGGTAGTCGGCGCGGCCGATGCGCACCAGCGCGCGGATGCCGTAGCCGAGCGAACGCAGGTCGACGCTGGCGTGGTAGCCGGTGATGACGCCGTCGGCCTCGAGTCGGCGCACGCGCTCGGTGACGGCGGGCTGGCTCAGGTGCACGCGCCGGCCGAGCTCGGCCATCGGCAGGCGCGCGTCGGCCTGCAGCTCGGCGAGGATGCGCGTGTCGTAGGCGTCGAAGGCCGGCGCGGCCGGCACGGCGCGGGTCGACGATGCGGTCGCGGCAACGGCACGGCGGGGCATCGGAGGCTCCTTTCGATTCCAAGGCCGGCGAGCCCGCGAACCTGCAATCTACAGGCGGCACCACCGGCGGCGCCTTGCATTGTCCATGGCGCACGCGGCGGCGCCACGGCAGCATTCGCGCCCATGTCGACCCTCGTCTCGAACCTGCGCGCCGGCCTGCGCCTGCCCGGCCTGCCGCCGCTCGTGCTCGCCTGCCTGGCGGCCACCTGGCTGATCTGGGGCTCCACGTACCTGGCGATCAAGTTCGCGCTCGTCAGCCTGCCGCCGTTCTTCCAGATGGGCACGCGTTTCCTCGCCGCCGGTGCGCTGCTCGCCGCGTGGCTGCGCTGGCGCGGTACGCCGTGGCCCGACGCGCGGCAGTGGAAACACGCCGCGATCGTCGGCGCGCTCATGCTCGGCGGCGGCATGGGCTGCACGGCGCTGGCGGAAACGACCGTCGCCTCGGGTCTCGTCGTCGCCTTCATCGCCGTGGGGCCGATGGTCATTGCCCTCTTCAACCTCGCCTTCGGCGTCAAGCCGCGCGGGCTGGAAGTGGCCGGCATGGCGGTGGGCTTCGTCGGCGTGCTGCTGCTGGCGCGCGGCGCCGGCTTCGCCGCTTCGCCGGCGGGGCTGGCGGCGCAGGCCGTGGCCATCGTCTGCTGGTCCGCGGGCAGCGTGCTCAGCCTGCACCGCTATCCGCTCGCGCCCGGCGCGATGGGCTTCGCCAGCGAGATGCTGGCCGGCGGCGCGCTGCTGATGGCCATCTCGTGGGGCCTCGGCGAGACGCCGGCCTGGCCGCCGACGCCCGGCGCGGCGCTGGCGTGGCTGTACCTCGTCGTCTTCGGCTCGCTGATCGCCTTCAACGCCTACATGCTGCTGCTGGCGCGCACCAGCGCGGGGGTGGCTTCCAGCTACACCTACGTCAACCCGGTGATCGCGATGGCACTCGGCATCGCGCTCGGCGGCGAGACGGTGACGGGTGGCGAGTGGCTCGCCACCGGCGTCATCCTCGCCGGCGTCGTGCTGCTGATGGCCGGGCGGCGGGTGCCGCCTGGCTGAGCGGTTCGGTCGTCGACTTCGCGTCGATCGCCGGCGGCGCCTTCGCCCCGCGCTGAGCCGGGAGGTGTCCTTCGCCGAAACCGAACGGCAGCAGCTCGCCGAGCATGAAGACGCGGCGCATGCCGCGTGGGCCGAGCACGTGCACCTCGCAATCGGGTGCGGCGAACTCGGCGATCTTCTGCCGGCAGCCGCCGCAAGGCGTGGTCAGCTCGCCCGAGGCGCTCAGCGCCGCCGCGACGGCCACCGCACGCGCACGCCGGCCGCCGGCCAGCACCATCGCCGCCAGCGCCGACGCTTCGGCGCACAGGCCCTGCGGGTAGGCGGCGTTCTCGACGTTGCAGCCGGCGTGCACGCGGCCGCGCTCGTCGAGCACCGCGGCGCCGACGTGGAAGCGCGAGTAAGGGGCGTAGGCACGCGGCCGCGCGGCGCGCGCCGCCGCGTACAGCGCAGCGAGGCGGGCTGCAGGATGCGCGGAGGACGCCATTGGCCTGCCGCCTACCTTTCCTTGACGTAAGGCCGCCCCAGCGCCTTCGGCGCCACCGCCCGGCCGATGAAGCCGGCCAGCAGCACCACCGTCAGCACGTACGGCATGGCCTGGATGAACTGCACCGGCACCTGCCCCACCCCCGGCAGCGGCACGCCCTGCAGGCGGATGCTGGCCGCGTCGAGGAAGCCGAACAGCAGGCACGCGGCGAGCGCGCCGACGGGGTGCCACTTGCCGAAGATCATCGCAGCGAGCGCCATGTAGCCCCGGCCGGCCGTCATGTTCGGGATGAAGCTCGGGTTCATCGCCAGCACGAGGTAGCTGCCGGCCAGCGAACACAGCACGCCGTTGAGCGCCAGCGCCGCGTAGCGCGTGCCTTTCACCGACACGCCGGCGGCGTCGACCATGTTCGGGTTCTCGCCGGCGGCGCGCAGGCGCAGCCCGAAGCGCGTGCGGTACAGCAGCCACCACACGGCGGCCACGGCGGCGAGCGCGCCGTAGACGAAGGCGTTGTGGCCGAAGAGCGACAGCGCGAGCGTCGGCCCGACGAGCGGGATCGTGCGCACGACGTCGGCCACGCCGGTGAGCAGCGGATGCAACCGCACCGCTTCGGGCAGCGGCGGCGTCTGCCCGCCGAGCTTGAACCAGGCGATGCCGAGCACGACGCTCAGGCCCGCGGCCATCATCGTGATGGCCACGCCGAGCACGACCTGGTCGCCGCCGTGCGTGACGCAGGCATAACCGTGCAGCATCGACAGCGCGACGCCCACCAGCACCGCGGCGGCGAGCGCCAGCGCCATCGAGCCGGTGACCGCGCCCACGCTCGCCGTGGCGAAGGCGGTGAGCAGCATCTTGCCTTCGAGGCCGAGGTCGATGACGCCGCTGCGCTCGCTCAGGCAGCCGGCCAGCGCGGCCAGGATGAGCGGCACGCTCACCCGCAGCGTGCTGGCCACCAGCGTACCGATGAGGACGTCGTCCATCTGCGTGTGGGTCCGACCCGGCCCGCTTGTCAGCCGGCGCGCGTGGCCGCCGCCGCGGCGCGCGGCCGCGCGGCGAAGAGCGCCACGAGCCTCGCCAGCCACGGTGCCGCCACCTGCGACATCGCGCCGGCGAACAGCACGATCAGCCCTTGCAGCAGGAACACCATGTCGCGGCTGAAGCCCTTGATCTCGAACGCCAGCTCGGCGCCACCCTGGTACAGCGCGCCGAAGAGGACGGCGGCGAGCACGATGCCCACCGGGTGGCTGCGGCCGATCAGGCACACGGCGATGCCGGTGAAGCCGGCGCCGGCGACGAACTCGGCGAGCAGCCGCCCGTGTGCGCCGGCGATCTCGTTCACGCCGACGAGCCCGGCCAGCGCGCCGGAGATCGCCATCGACAGCATGACGAGCCGCGGCGGCCGGATGCCGGCATACAGCGACGCCTCCGGCGCGAAGCCCACCGCGCGCAACGCGTAACCCGGCTGCGACTTCCACACCGTCAGGTACACCGCCACCGCGGCGGCCAGCGCCAGCAGCACCGACAGGTTCAGCGGCGTGCGCGGCCACTCGATGCCGAGCGCCGCCATCACCTCGTGCACGCCGGGCACGCGCGCGCTGTCGGCGAAGGCCGCTGTTTCGGCGGCCATGTTGCCCGGCTCCTTCAGCACGTTGACGAGCAGGTAGCCGAGCAGCGCCGCGGCGATGAAGTTGAACATGATCGTCGTGATGACGACGTGGCTGCCGCGCCAGGCCTGCAGCGCCGCCGGCACGGCCGCCCAGGCAAGGCCGAACAGCGCCGCGCCGAGCACGACCAGCGGCAGCATCAGCGCCATGGGCAGGTGCGGACCGAAGGCCAGCGACACGAGCCCGACGCCGAGGCCGCCGAGCATCGCCTGCCCCTCGCCGCCGATGTTGAACAGGCCCCCGTGCAGCGCCACCGCCACCGCCAGGCCGGTGAAGACGAAGGTCGTGGCGTAGTAGAGCGTGTAGCCGATGCCGGCCTTCGAGCCGAAGGCGCCCTTGACGAGCAGGGCCAGCACCTCCCCCGGCTGGAAGCCGACGATCAGCACGACGACGGCGGCCACGGCCAGCGCCAGCGCCAGGTTGACCGCCGGCAGCACGGCAAGGTCGACCCAGCGCGGCAGTTCGATTGGCTGGGCCACGCTCAATGCAGCGCCCCGCCGCCCATCAGGCGGCCGAGCGTGTGTTCGTTGCATTCGTCGATCGGCAGCTCGCCGGCCACGCGGCCGGCGTTCATCACCAGCACGCGGTCGGCGAGCGCCAGGATCTCGTCGAGCTCGGAGGAGACGACGAGCACGGCGCCACCGGCGTCGCGCATGGCGCGCAGCCGGCCGTGGATGAACTCGATGGCGCCGATGTCCACGCCACGCGTCGGCTGGCCGACCAGCAGCACGCGCGGCTCGTCGGGGCGGCCGAAGGCTTCGCGCGCGAGCACGAGCTTCTGCTGGTTGCCGCCGCTGAACTTGCTGCTCGGCAGCGCCGTGGCGCGCGGGCGCACGTCGTAGCGCTCCATCATCGTGCGGCAGTCGGCCCGCATCACGTCGCCCTGCAGCCAGCCGCGGCGGTCGTAACGCGGCTGCTTCTGGTACCCGAGCGCCGCCGACTCCCACGCGGCGAACGGCAGCACCAGGCCACGCCGGTGCCGGTCTTCGGGCACGTGCGCGATGCGCAGCTGGCGCGCCGTGGCCGGGTCCAGCCATCCGCCGGGGCCCGCCGGCGTGAACTCGCGCTCGCCGATGCGCAGCGTGCCCGAAAGCGGCACCAGCAGCCCGGCCAGCGCGTCGAGCAGCTCGCTCTGGCCGTTGCCGGAGACACCGGCGATGCCGACGATCTCGCGCTCGCGCAGCGCCAGCGACACATCGGCCAGGCGCGTCACGCCGAGCGCGTCGCGCCACGTGAGGCCACGCGCCTCCAGCAGCACGGCGCCCGGCGCGGCGCGTTCGCCCTCGGCGCGGCCGAGGTGCACGCGGCGGCCGACCATCGCTTCGGCGAGGCCGTCCAGCGTCACGTCGCCGATCGGCGCGTCGAGCACCACCTGGCCCTGGCGCATCACCGTCACGTGGTCGGCCAGCGCCATGATCTCCTTCAGCTTGTGGGTGATCAGCAGGATCGTCGTGCCCTGCGCACGCAGCGCGCGCAGCGTGGCGAACAGCTGCTCGGTCTCCTGCGGCGTCAGCACCGCGGTCGGTTCGTCGAGGACGAGGATGCGCGCGCCGCGGTACAGCGCCTTCAGGATCTCCAGGCGCTGCCGCTCGCCCACCGGCAGGTCCTGCACCAGCGCATCGAGGTCCACCGCGAGCCCGGTCTCGCGCATCAACGCGTCGAGCCTGGCGCGCACCACGGCGCGTGCGGGCGTCAGCAGCCACTGCGGCTCGGCGCCGAGCATCACGTTGTCCAGCGCCGACAGCGTGTCGACGAGCATGAAGTGCTGGTGCACCATGCCGATGCCGAGCGCGATCGCCTCGCGCGAGCCGGTGATGCGCACCGCCCGGCCTTCGAGCTCGATGGTGCCGCGGTCGGCCTGGTAGAAGCCGTACAGGATCGACATCAGCGTGCTCTTGCCGGCGCCGTTCTCGCCGACGATGCCATGCACGCTGCCGGCGCGCACCGTGAGCGCCACGTCGCGGTTGGCGTGCACCGCGCCGAAGCGCTTGTCGATGCCCCGCATCGCCACGGCGGGCGGCGTGGGTGACTGCGCCATGAGTCAGCGGTCAGGCCCGGCGAACGCCGCGGAAGCGGCTTCGCCGGGCCGCTGGCGTTGCCCCTTGAGGGGGAGGCGGCCGAAGGCCGCTTCGGGGTGGGCTCATTTACACGCGTTGGCGGCCATGTAGTCGATGACCTTGATCTTGCCGGCGATGATGTCGGCCTTGGCCGCGTCGACCTTCTTCTTCATGTCGGCGCTGACGAGCTTCGCGTTGTGCTCGTCGAGCGCGTAGTCGACGCCGCCTTCGGCGAGGCCGAGCGCCGTGACGCCCGGCTTCACGCCCTTGAAGGCGTTGTACACGGCGACATCGACGCGCTTGACCATGCTCGTCAGCATCGTGCCCGGGTGCAGGTGGTTCTGGTTGCTGTCCACGCCGATGGCGAGCTTGCCCGCGTCCTTGGCCGCCTGGTAGACGCCGACGCCGGTGCCGCCGGCGGCGGCGAAGACGACGTCCACGCCGCCCGCGAACTGGCTCTTGGCGAGCTCGGCGCCGCGCGCCGGGTCGTTCCATGCGGTGGGCGTGGTGCCGGTCATGTTGGCCAGCACCTGCACGTTCGGGTTGACGTATTTCGCGCCCTGCTCGTAGCCGCACTGGAACTTGCGGATGAGCGGGATGTCCATGCCGCCGACGAAGCCGACCTTGCCCGTCTTGCTGGCCATCGCCGCCATCATGCCGACGAGGAAGCTGCCTTCGTGTTCCTTGAAGACGATGCTCTGCACGTTGGGCAGCGGCACCACCGAGTCGATGATGGCGAAGCTGAGCTTCGGGAAGTCCTTGGCCACCTTCTCGGTGCTGGAGCCCTGCGCGAAGCCGATGCCGACGATGGGGTCGGCGCCGCGCTCGGCCATGCGGCGCTTGGCCTGCTCGCGCTGCGTCGGGTTGCTGATCTCGAACTCGAGATAGGGCTTGCCCGCTTCCTTCTTCCAGCGCTCGGCACCGTCGAAGGCGGCCTGGTTGAAGCTCTTGTCGTACTTCCCGCCCATGTCGTAGATGACGGCGGGCTGCTTCTGCGCCAGCGCGGCGCCCGATGCCGCGGCCAGCGCGGCGGCGACTGCGCCGGCAAAGAGAGGTTCGAGTCGCAGCGAGAGCAAGCGTGGCGTGGACGACATGGTGTGGGCCTCCTCGGGCGCCGGTTGGAACTTGTGGTGCCGGCAAACGGCTGCCGGCAGGATAACAAGGAGGCGCGCCGCAGGCGTCGCGGTTCGCCCTAGCAGGGCAGATAGGATCGCGGCATGGAGCGGGCCCCCACCCCCGCCGCGGCGCTGGCCGCGGCGCGCGCGCTGCCCAAGGTGGTGCTGCACGAGCACCTCGACGGGGCGTTGCGCATCGGCACGCTGCTCGAGCTGCTGCGCGAGCGCGGCATCGCCGCGCCCGCGGCCGACGAGGCGGCGATGGCCTCGTGGCTGGACGGCAACGCGCACGCCGGCAGCCTGGAGCGCTTTCTCGAAGGCTTCGCGCTCACGGTGGCGGCGATGGCCACGCCGGCCGCCCTGGCGCGCGTGGCGCGCGAGGCGGCCGAGGACGCGCTGGCCGACGGCGCGGTGCTGGCCGAGTTCCGCATCGCGCCGCTGCTGTTCGAGCCGTTCGGGCTGCCAGCTGACGATGCGGTGCAGGCGCTGCTGGACGGTCTCGCGCAGTGCCCGGCGCTGCCGAGCGGCCTGATCGTCTGCGCGATGCGCCACCTGCCGCCCGGCGAGACGGTTCGTGCGGCGCGGCTCGCGCTTCGCTTTGCCGGGCGCAGCCCGGGCGGCCCCGCGGGCCCGCGCGTCGTTGCGTTCGACCTCGCCGGCGCCGAGCGCGGGCATCCGCCGGCCGAACATGCCGAGGCACTGGCACTCGTGCGCCATGCCGGCCTGCCGATGACCCTGCACGCCGGTGAGGCCGACGCCGCCGAGCGCGTGCTCGAGGCGGCGCAGCACGGCGCGCGCCGCATCGGCCATGGCGTGGCACTGGCGCAGGCCCTGGCCGACCCGGCGCGCCAGCACGTCGTCGACGAAGTGCGCGCGCTCGGCCTGCACCTCGAGGTGTGCCCGACGAGCAACGTGCACACGGGCGCCGCGCCGTCGATCGCAAGGCATCCGATCGTGTCGCTGTGGCGCGCCGGCGTCAGCCTTTCGGTGCACACCGACAACCCGCTCTTCTCGCGCACGAGCATGAGCGCCGAGATGGCGGCGCTGCTCGAGCACACGCTGCTCGTTCCGGCCGACCTGCTGGCGATGACGCGGCAGGCAGCGATGGCGAGCTTCCTCGGCAACGCGGCGCGCGAAGCGGCGCTGCGGCGCATCGACGCGGCGATCGAGCTCCTTGCGGCCCCGGCCGGCAATGGTGCGCGCAGGCCCTCGCGCCGCCTCTCCCCCACCGCCGCGGCATCGGCCGCGGCCAGCTCGAAAGCGACCCCGGCACGATGACGCGACCCGCGATCGAATGGACCGAAGCGCGCCTGGCCGCGCTGCGCGGCGTGGCCGAGGCGGCCGGGGCGGCGATCCTCGGCGTGTACGCGCGCCTGGCCGCGCAGGGCGTGGGCGGCGCCGGCGGCGTGGCCGTGCAGCGCAAGGCCGACGACTCGCCCGTCACCGAGGCCGACCTGCTGGCCGACCGCCTGCTGCGCGCCCGCCTGCCGATCATGTTCGACGGTGCCGCCGTGCTCAGCGAAGAGCAGGCCGGCGACGACGGCGTGGACCCCGAACGCGGCTACTTCCTCGTCGACCCGCTCGACGGCACGAAGGAGTTCCTCGCGCGCAACGGCGAGTTCACCGTCAACGTCGCCTGGGTGCAGGGCGAGCGGGCGCTGGCGGGCGTGGTGCATGCGCCGGCGCTCGGCGAGACGTTCTGGGGCGCCGCCGGCGTGGGGGCGTGGAAGGCGTTCGGCGTGCCCCCGCCCGGCTTGGGCGCCGCCGTCGCGGCGGCGCCGGAGGTGCAGCCGATCCACGTCGCGCCGCCCCCTGGGCCGGGGGCGACGCTGCGCGTGCTGGCCAGCCGCTCGCACGGCGGCGCGGCACAGCGCGCCTATCTCGCGCGCTTGCCGCAGCCGCTGGTCTGCCTCGAAGCGGGCAGCTCGCTGAAGTTCTGCCGGCTTGCCGAAGGGGCGGCCGACCTCTACCCGCGACTCACGGCGACGATGGCCTGGGACACCGCCGCCGGGCAGGCGGTGCTCGAAGCGGCCGGCGGCGTGGTCTTCGGCACCGAAGGCGCTACCCTGCGCGTGCCGCGGCGCCCGCGCGAGGCACCGAACCCGCCGTTCATCGCCGCCTGCTGCGCCGAGCTGGCGCGGCGTGCGGCCGAGATGCTCTGAGCGGCGCAGGGCCCGCGGCGCGAGGAGGGCGGATGCCGTTCGTTGCCCAGGGCACGCGCTCCCGGTGCGCGCGAGTCGCCGTCGTCGGCGACGGCCTGCCGGGCTCGCCGCCGCCGTTCGTGCCGCCGCCGTTCGTGCGGCGCAGAAGGCGGCCGGCACCGGCGCGATCGCGGCCCCGGATGCGGCCGCGGTCTTCCAGACCGTGCACCCGCTGCGTGCGCCGCGCGACGGGACCGTGATCTCGCATGCGCGCTTCGAGCGCCCGGTGTTGGACGAGGCGAGCGAACGGGCGCTGGCGGGGTTGGCGGCGCTGCACGCCGAGCCCGAGCGGCGCGTCTGGTTCTGCGGCTCCTACGCGCAGCCCGGGATGCCGCTGCTGGAAAGCGCGGTGGCGTCGGCCGAGGCCGTGACGCGTGCGCTGGGTGCGGCGCTGCGGGCCGGGGCCGGCGTGGTGCCGCGGGCCTCGAGCGGCGGCGCGCGGCCCGGCTCGGTGCCGCAGCGATCGCCCGCCGCCGCCGTGACGCGGCCGCTGTAGAGCGCGTAGCCGAGCCCGGCCTCGCGGCCGGTGCGGATGAGCCAGGCCGTGAGGGCGACCCGCCGCCACGCCGCCGTGGTTCGCCCGGCCCCGCCGATGCGGCGGGCCTGCCGCGCGGCGAAGGCGCAGAAGCCGTCGAGCACCTCGGCGTCCAGCCGCTGCACGTGCACTTCATCGAAGCCGGCCGCCTCGAGGCGCGCGGCGCCGGCGGCAGTGTCCTGCACCTCGCCGAAGGCGATGCCGGCCAGGGCGGCGCCCCCACGCAGGGCCAACCGCCGCCACGCCGCGGCGCGCGGCACGTCGTCGAGCACGAGGTCGGTGAAGGTGAACGAGCCGCCGGCGAAGAGGCGCTGGCGCGCGGCGCGCAGCAGCGGTGCCCGCGCGCCGAGGTGGTACAGCGCGTCGACGCAGACGATGCGATGGAAGCGGCCGTGCACCTGCCCGGCGATGCGGCGCGCGTCGGCGCAGTGCACCTCGAGCTCGCCGCTGGTGTGCACCGCCTCGGCGCGCGCCCGTGCCTGCGCCGCCAGCGACGGCGACACCTCCAGGCCCATCACCGCCGCGGCGCCGAAGTGCTCGGCCCACAGCGCCAGCTCCTCGCCGCCGCCGCAGGCCAGACTCAGCACCGAGTCGCCCGCGACGATGCCGGCCGCCTCGCCCACGGCGAGCGCGAGCGCGCGGCAGGCGTCGGCGTAGGCTTCGCCCGGCACGCCGCGCCACCGCCCGAGGTTGCCCCAGCGCGACGACGGGCCGCCACGGTGCAGCCACGTGATGTGGTCGGCGCGCGGCGCGGGCGCGGCGCGGCCGCGGCCGCGCCTTTCAGCGCCGGCCACCGGCGCTCGCCGCGTCGGCCAGGCTCAGCTGGTCGATGGCGATCAGCTCGTGCCGCGTGTGCTGGCGTGTCAGGCCGTCGGCCGACTCCTGGATCTCGATGACGACGGGCAACAGCAGCGGCAGCGCGATCCAGTAGGTGTGCTTCCACTGCAGCGAGCGGGTCATGCCGTCGGTGCGCTGGCCGATGCCGGCCAGCTCGACCTCGATCTTCACCGCCGGCAGCAGGTCGGGCATGCCGCGCGGGCCGCGCGCCGAGTCGGCGCTGGTGCGCAGGATGCCGGCCAGCGTGGCCTGCTCGATCTGCCCCGAGGCGTCGCGGATGCGCACCGTGGTCGTGATGGGCAGGACGAGGCCGCTGCCGCGTTGCGCCGCCTCGAGCAGCGGCAGCGCCGGCGAGAAGTCGAGCCAGGCCCCGGTGTGCTCGTCGTTGCCGCCGCGGCGCTGGCCGAGGGCGTCGAGGCGTTGCCGGCCGCCGTTGACCCACAACGAGCCGTCGGGCTCGATGCGGTCCACCTGCCAGAGGTAGTCGGTGGTGCTGCCGGGGCCGAAGAAATCGGTCTTGAGGTAGCGGTAGCGGTCGCCTTCGGCGAAGCCCGTGGAGTTGCGCCTCGGATCCGGCGGCCGCGCGTTGCCGCCGCGCGCGCCCCAGCGCACGGCGTCCTCGATGCGCGCACCGGCGGCGGCCTCGGCCGCGCGCGCGGCCTCGTAGGCACCGGCCGCGGTGCTGGTGCGCGGCGGCGGCGTCGTGAAGCCCGGCGGCATGATCGGCCCCGGGGGCTCGGGGACCAACGCGGCAGGGAGCGCCGCGGTCACCGAGGGTGACGGCGCGCCCCCCGGCTGCGCCAGGTCGAGCAGCCGCCGGCGCGCTTCGCGCGCATGCCGCCCGGAAGGAAAACGGTTCAGGTAGGCGTAGAGCTCGGCGCTGCTGCGCGAGTCCTTCACCGCCTCCCACAACGCGTCGTCGAGGGTCGCCTGGGCATCGAGTGTCGCGGCCGGCGGTGCCGGCTGCGCGGCCGGGGCCTGGGCCGCCGCCGGCGCCGCCGCGGCGCCGCCATCGCGCGGCGGGTGGAAGTAGAAGTCGCCCACCAGCGCCGAAGCCTCCCACGGCATCTGCTTGTTGCCCGAGGCGCGCAGCACGCCGGCGCGCACCTGCTTGAACACGTCCTCCACCTTCAGCCCGCGCTGGCGCAGGGCACCCAGCAGGTGCGTCGTGTACAGCCCGTTCGGCGAACCCGTGCGCGAGGTGTCGAAGGCCACCGATCCGGGCGCCGTGGCGTAGGCCACGAGCGTGCCCACCGGCGCATCCATCTGCGCCAGCCCCTGCTGGCTGCTGCGCATGCTGCGCACGAACGGGTTGTTGCGGCAGGCGTCGAGGATGACGATGTTGGTGCCGTTGCCGGCCGACTCCATCTTGTCGAGCACCGCCTGCGCGTCGACCGCGGCGTAGGCCACCTCGTCCTCGTGCACGATCTGGCTGCGCACGGGGATCAGGTAGTTGCGGCCCTTGATCTGCACGCCGTGGCCGGCGAAGTAGAAGAGGCCCGCACCGCCGCTGCCGGCGGCCTTCAGCCGCTCGCCGAACTCGCGCAGCGCCAGCTGGAACTGGCGCTGGTCGACGTCGGTGAGCAGGGTCACCGCGAAGCCGGCGTCGCGCAGCGCGCCGGCCATGTCGCGCGCGTCGTTGATCGGGTTGGCCAGCGGCGCGTCGGCGTAGGCGTTGTTGCCGATGACGAGGGCGATGCGGCGCGCCGCGTCGCCGCCCTGCGCGGGCTGGCCGAGCGCGGCGCCGGCGGCGAACAGCCACGCGAGGCCGGCGAGCAGCAGGTGCAGCACGATCGGCGGCGCGAGCCGGGAAGTGGAGGGGTGCATCGTCGGGCGGGGCCCTGGAACGCCGAGCGGCCGAGCCCGCTCGCGGTGCCGACGATTATCTGGAGGGACCGGCGGTGCGGCTTCCGCACCTTGCCGGATTTGCCACGTTCGGGCGGTGCCCGGGCCCGTGCCCGCGCGCGGCGGCCGCGTCAATCGAGCGGGAACGGCAACGCCTTCGGCCAGGTGAGCGCCTGCGGTCCCTCGGCCGCCGCGGTGCGCGCCGCCGGCCCTGTGCCCTCCACCCATTGCGCGCTGGCCCGCATGCGTGCCAGCCGTTCGCCCGCGGCGCGGGCACCGAAGCTCCTCATCGGCCGCATGATGCCTCGCGGGCGCAAGACACGCGGCGGCCGCGGGTGTACCCTCGCCGCAGGCGCCGGGGGCAAGGCTTCCCCGTGCGCTGTGTCGTGAAGGTGACGACCACCCTCCCGTCCCCAGCAGGCGCGCGCCGCCGGCGCCGCGGGGCACGGTGTGTGCCCGACGCGTGCCGCCGGCGATGTCGCCGCCGCGAAGGGGGTGCACGATGAGGCGCCTCGCGTCGGTCGTCGCGCTCTCGCTCGGCATCGCCCTGGCGTGGTTGCAGGTAGCCGGGCCGGGGCCCGCCCACGGGGCCGCGCCGGCGGCGCGTGCGTCGCCGGCGTCGCAAGCGGCTGCCGGCGCGCGCTCCGAGCCCGCCTCCGCAGCGGCCGGCGCCCCGGTGATCGCGCTGCAGCTGCACGGCGCGATCGGCCCGGTCAGTGCCGACCTCGTGCGCCGGGCCATCGAACGTGCCGGTGCACGGGGCGCCCAGCTCGTCGTGCTGATGCTCGACACGCCCGGTGGCCTGGACACGGCGATGCGCGACATCATCCGCACCGTGCTCGCTGCGCCGGTGCCGGTGGCCGGCTTCGTCTCGCCGCAGGGCGCGCGCGCGGCGAGCGCCGGCACCTACATCCTCTACGCGTGCCACGTGGCGGCGATGGCGCCGGCGACGAATCTCGGCGCGGCGACGCCGATCGCCGTCGGCCTGCCGATGCCCGGTGGCGCACCCCCGGGCACGGCGCCGCCGCCGAAGGCGCCGGCGAGCGCGGCCAGCGGCACCGGTGGCGAACGCGCCGAGCCGCAGGACGCCTTGACGGCCAAGCGCGTCCACGACGCCGCGGCCTACCTGCGTGGCCTGGCGCAGCTGCGCGGCCGCAACGCGCAGTGGGCCGAGCGTGCCGTGCGCGAGGCGGTGAGCCTGAGCGCCACCGAGGCGCAGGCGCAGCAGGTGGTGGACCTCGTCGCGGCCGACCTGCCCGAGCTGCTGCGCCGCCTGGACGGCCGCCGCCTGCAGGCGGGCGGCAAGGAGCTCGTGCTCGCCACTGCCGGCGCGCCGGTGGAGATGGTGCAGCCCGACTGGCGCGGCCGGCTGCTCGCCGTGATCAGCGAGCCGGGCGTGGCGCTCGTGTTGCTGATGCTCGGCGTGTACGGGCTGCTGTTCGAGTTCCTCAACCCGGGCTTCATCGCACCGGGGGTCATCGGCGGCGTGTGCCTGCTGCTGGCCGCGTTCGGCCTGCAGATGCTGCCGGTCAACTATGCCGGGCTGGCCCTCGTGGCGCTGGGCATCGCCTTCCTGGTCGCCGAGGCCTTCATGCCGAGCTTCGGCGTGCTCGGCCTCGGCGGCATCACCGCCTTCGTCTTCGGCGCGTTGTTCCTGCTCGACACCGATGCGCCCGGCTTCGCGATCCCGCGCACGCTGATCGCCGTGCTGGCGGTGGTGTCGGCGGCGTTCGTCGCGGCGGTGGCCGGCATGGCCGGGCGGGCGCGGCAGCGGCCGCTCGTTGCCGGGCCGGCGGCGATGCTCGGTGCCACTGGTGAACTGGACGAGATCGACAGCGGCGGCGCAGCCGGCCCGACCGGCGTGCAGGGCTGGGCGACGATCGCCGGCGAGAAGTGGCGCGTGCGCGCCGCCACGCCGGGGCTGCGTGCCGGCGACCGCGTGCGCGTGCTGCGTGCCGACGGGCTGACGCTGGAGGTCGCGCCGCTGGCGGCCCCGGCGCGGCAACCCACCGAAGGAGGCCCATGATGCTGTTGACCGAGCTGCCGATCGGCTTCGTCTCGCTGGCGGTGCTGCTGCTGGTGCTGCTGGCCAGTTCGCTGCGCGTGCTGCGCGAGTACGAGCGCGGCGTCGTGTTCCAGCTCGGCCGCTTCTGGAAGGTGAAGGGGCCGGGCCTCGTGATCCTGATCCCCGGGCTGCAGCAGATGGTGCGGGTGGACCTGCGCGTCGTCGTCATGGACGTGCCGAGCCAGGACGTGATCTCGCGCGACAACGTCTCGGTGAAGGTGAACGCGGTGCTGTACTTCCGCGTCGTCGACCCGCAGCGCGCCATCATCCAGGTGGAGAACTTCCTCGCCGCGACGAGCCAGCTGGCGCAGACGACGCTGCGCGCCGTGCTCGGCCGGCACGAGCTGGACGAGATGCTCTCCGAGCGCGAGCGGCTGAACCTGGCGATCCAGAAGATCCTCGACGCGCAGACCGACGCCTGGGGCATCAAGGTCACCAACGTCGAGATCAAGCACGTCGACCTGAACGAGTCGATGGTGCGCGCCATCGCGCGCCAGGCCGAGGCCGAGCGCGAACGCCGCGCCAAGGTCATCCACGCCGAGGGCGAGATGCAGGCGGCGCAGAAGCTGGCCGATGCGGCCGAGATCCTGGGCCGGCATCCGCAGGCGCTGCAGCTGCGCTACCTGGAGACGCTGACCGTCATCGCCGCGGACAAGAACTCGACCATCGTCTTCCCGCTGCCGCTGGACATCGTCGCGCCGTGGCTGGAGGCGATGAAGGCGCAGCAGGCGGCACGCGCGGGCTGATGATCGTTTGACCTCCAGACCGCCAGACCGCCAGACCGCCAGACGGCTGCGGCGGCGAAGGGCGCCTCGAGGTCGCGGCGCGCCGAGGCCGCCGGGTGGTCGGCTCCGCGAATGTCCTCTTTGGGCGGCCCAGCTTCGCTGGTCCCCCCAATGCCCCCTTGATTTCGCTGCGCCGACCACCCGGCGTCCTTGGCGGGCACCCGCATCGGTCCTCGACGGACGTGCGCCACTGCGGGTGCCGGATCGGGACGGCGGGGTGCCTTGCGCAGTGAAATCAAGGGGGCATCAGGGGGACCAGCGAAGCTGGGCCGCCTGAAGAGGACATTCACTGCGCAGGGCACCCCGCCGTCCCGATCCCGCCACCCCCTGGCGAGTGACGGCGTCGGACAAGAGCCTGATCGATGGATCGCGAAGGCGCGCTCAGGCACGCGCCAACCCGGCGTAGTGCTCGCGCAGCACCTCGAGCACCTCGCGGCGGCTGAACTCCTCGGGCACGTGCTCGTCGTTCTCGAGCCACTTGCGCAGCTGCGTGCCCGAGACCTGCAGGCGGTCGTGATCGCCGTGCGGGCAGGTGCGGGCCGAAGCCATGCCGCCGCAGCGGTAGCACCAGAACGTCACGTCCATCTTCATCGGCCGGATCTGCAGCGCGCCGGCCGGCACCTCGTCGAAGATGCGGTGCGCGTCGAAAGGCCCGTAGTAGCTGCCGACGCCGGCGTGGTCGCGGCCGAGGATCTGGTAGGCGCAGCCGTGGTTCTGGCGGAACACCGCGTGCAGCAGCGCCTCGCGCGGGCCGGCATAACGCATGTCCAGCGGATAACCCGCCTGCACCACGGTGCCCGGCACGAAGTAGCGCTCGATCAGCAGGCCGATGGCACGCGTGCGCACGTCGGCCGGAATGTCGCCCGCCTTCAGGTTGCCGAGCAGCGAGTGCACGAGCACGCCGTCGCAGGTCTCGATGGCGACCTTGGCCAGGTATTCGTGCGAGCGGTGCATCGGGTTGCGCGTCTGGAACGCGGCGACGCGCGACCACCCCAGGCGCTCAAACTCGGCCCGCGTCTGGGCCGGCGTCATGAAGAGCGCCCCGTACCTCGCCCTGAAGCCGCCGTCCGAGAGCACGCGTACCGGCCCCGCCAGGTTCACCTCGCCTTGCTGCATCACCATGCGCACGCCCGGGTGCGCCTCGTCGTCGGTCCTGAAGACCTGCAGGCACTCGTGCCGCTTCTCGATGCGGTACTTCTCGCTCACGCGCAGGATGGCCAGCAGCTCGCCGCCGTCGGGGTCGGCGAGGGCGACTTCCGTGCCGACGGCGATCGCCTCGGCGGCGGCCGCGTCGGTGGACAGCGTGATCGGGATCGGCCAGAAGATGCCGCTGGCCGTGTGCATGCGGTCGCACACGCCCTGCCAGTCGGCGCGGCCCATGAAGCCTTCCAGCGGCGTGAACCCACCCATGCCGAGCATGATCAGGTCGCCCTTCTCGCGCGAGCTCACGCGCAGCACGGGCAGCGTCCGTGCCCGCGCCCGCTCGCTGCTCAACTGCTCGGGCGGCACGTCCAACGGCTTGAGGACGGGGCTGCCATGAGGCGGAACCAGGGCCGGCATCTGAACGCTCCGCGGCCTTCGGGCTCGACCGCGAGGCATTCTCGGCAGGCCGTGCGAAGGCGGCAAAGCCGAATTGCTGATCGGCCCATAAGCCACGTTGATGCAACACGCCCGCGCAAAATGGGCCGACCAGGCCGCCTGCTACGCCATCGAGGTAGTAGACGCTGCGGTGTTGCGCTGCGCTAATCGCGCGTCGGGTTGCGACCGGTGAGGGGCCGTGCGGGCCCGCACGCGGCCCGGCCTGCGGGTGGTCGGCATGCGCCGCACGCTTCGACAAGGCAACGCACGTAGGACATGGCGCACATCCCGCTGCACGACCCCACCGCCGATCCGCACGCCGACGCGGTGGCCGAGACGCGCAACACCACCTGCTACATGTGCGCATGCCGCTGCGGCATCCGCGTGCACCTGCGCGACGGCGTCGTGCGCTACATCGACGGCAATCCAGAGCACCCGCTGAACCAGGGCGTCATCTGCGCCAAGGGCAGCTCGGGGATCATGAAGCAGTACTCGCCGGCGCGGCTGACGCGGCCGCTGAAGCGCCGCGAAGGCGCGGCGCGCGGCGACGGCGACTTCGTCGAGATCTCGTGGGAGGAGGCCTTCGCCACGCTCACCGAACGCCTGGCCAAGATCCGCGCCACCGACCCGAAGAAGTTCGCGCTCTTCACCGGGCGCGACCAGATGCAGGCGCTCACGGGCCTCTTCGCGCGCCAGTTCGGCACGCCGAACTACGCCGCGCACGGCGGCTTCTGCTCGGTGAACATGGCCGCCGGGCTCATCTACACCATCGGCGGCAGCTTCTGGGAGTTCGGCGGGCCGGACCTCGACCGCGCGCGGCTGTTCGTGATGCTCGGCACCGCCGAGGACCATCACAGCAACCCGCTGAAGATCGCCATCAGCAAGTTCAAGCGCGACGGCGGACGCTTCGTCTCGATCAACCCCGTGCGCACGGGCTACAGCGCCATCGCCGACGAATGGGTGCCGATCCGCCCCGGCACCGACGGTGCCTTCCTGCTGGCGGTGATCCACGAGATCCTGCGCCTGGGCCTGTACGACCGCGAGTTCGTCGTGCAGTACACGAACGCCGGCGAGCTGGTGAACCTCGACGCCGCGCACGACGAGTACGGCATGTTCGTGCGCACCGAGGTGCCCGAGGAGGAGGCCTGCTACGACCCGCAGAACAAGCTGTGGTGGGACCGGCACACGAACAAGCCGGTGCTGAGCCACGCGCCGGGCGCCGATCCGTTCCTGCTCGGTGAGTTCAAGTTGGCCGACGGCACGCCGGTGAAGCCGGCCTTCCAGCTGCTGCAGGAACGCGTGCGCGACTACACGCCGGAGTGGGCGGCGCAGATCACCGGCATCCCGGCCGAGACCATCCGCCGCCTCGCGCACGAGATGGGCATCGTCGCGCGCGACCAGCGCATCGAGCTGCCGATCGCCTGGACCGACGCCTGGGGCAACGAGCACGACACCGTGCACGGCAACCCGGTGGCGTTCCACGCCATGCGCGGGCTGGCGGCGCACAGCAACGGCTTCCAGACGGTGCGCGCACTCGGCGTGCTGATGTCGCTGCTCGGCACGATCGACCGGCCCGGGGGCTTCCGCCACAAGGCGCCGTTCCCGCGCCCGATCCCGCCTTGCCCGCGCACGCCGAACGACCCGCGCGCCGTGCAGCCCAACCGGCCGCTCGACGGCCTCGTGCTCGGCTGGCCGAGCGACCCCGACGACCTCTTCGTCAACGACGACGGCTCGCCGGTGCGCATCGACAAGGCGTTCTCGTGGGAGTACCCGCTGTCGGTGCACGGGCTGATGCACAACGTGGTCACCAACGCCTGGCGCGGCGATCCCTACCGCATCGACACGCTGCTCATCTTCATGGCCAACATGTCGTGGAACTCCACGATGAACACGGCCGAGGTG
Organism: Rubrivivax sp.; assembly: GCA_026125665.1. Lineage (GTDB taxonomy): Bacteria > Pseudomonadota > Gammaproteobacteria > Burkholderiales > Burkholderiaceae_C > Rubrivivax. The sequence continues at coordinate 7,873 of JAHCKS010000047.1, read as the reverse complement.
AGGAAGATGCTGGAGGACCGCGACGAGGCGAGCGGCGAATACAAGATCCCGTTCCTCGTCGTTGCCGACGCCTTCCACTCGGAGATGACGGCGTTCGCCGACCTGATCCTGCCCGACACCACGTACCTCGAGCGGCACGACGTGATGTCGATCCTCGACCGGCCGATCAGCGAGTTCACCGGGCCGGTGGATGCGGTTCGCATCCCGGTGCTGCCCCCCACCGGCGAGTGCAAGCCGTTCCAGGAGGTGCTGATCGAGCTCGGCACGCGGCTCAAGCTGCCCACGTTCGTGACGAAGGAGGGCAAGCGCAAGTACCGCGACTACCCCGACTTCATCGTCAACTGGGAAACCGAGCCCGGCAGCGGCATCGGCTTCCTCGCCGGCTGGCGAGGCAAGGGCGGCGAGAAGTTCCTCGTCGGCGAGCCCAACCCGCGGCAGTGGGAGATGTACGCGCAGCACAACTGCGTGTTCCACCACGAGCTGCCGCGCAGCTACCAGTACATGCGCAACTGGAACCAGGGCTACCTGGAGTGGAGCCGCTCGCACCGCATCACCCGCTACGCCGAGCCGATCCTGATCCACCTGTACTCGGAGGTCCTTCAGCACTTCCGCGCCGCCGCGCAGGGCCGCGGCATCACGCGCAAGCCGCCCGAGCACCTGAAGAAGCGCATCGAGACCTACTTCGACCCGCTGCCCTTCTACTACGAGCCGCTGGAGTCGCACGTCACCGACAAGCACAAGTTCCCGCTCGCCGCGGTGACGCAGCGGCCGATGGCGATGTACCACTCGTGGGACTCGCAGAACGCCTGGCTGCGGCAGATCCACACCTACAACGTGCTGCACATGAACACGCAGACGGCGCGCGCCGCCGGCATCGGCGACGGCGACTGGGTGTGGGTGGAATCGCAATGGGGCCGCGTGCGCTGCCGCGCCGTGCACTCGCAGGCGGTGGAGCCGGGCACGGTGTGGACGTGGAACGCCATCGGCAAAGCGAGCGGCGCGTGGAACCTGGACCCGGCGGCGAACGAGGCGCGCGAGGGCTTCCTGCTGAACCACGTCATCAGTGAAGAGCTGCCGGCCCCTCACGATGGCGGCGGTGGCGACGCACGTGTTTCCAACTCCGACCCCATCACCGGCCAGGCCGCCTGGTACGACGTGCGCGTGCGCGTGGTCAAGGCCGAGCCGGGCGAGCCCGAGGTCAGCGAGCCGCAGTTCGCGCCGATGCGCCTGTACCCCGGGATGAAGGCGCGGCCCCGCGAGTTGGCCGGCAACGGCGCCGCGGCTGCGCTGCGCGGCCGCCGAGGAGACTCGCGATGAGCCGGCGCCAGCTCGCGCTCGTCATCGATCTCAACGTCTGCGTCGGCTGCCATGCCTGCGTGACGAGCTGCAAGGAGTGGAACACCGCCGGCGCCGCCGGCCCGATGAGCGACCAGCAGCCGTTCGGCGCCGACCCCAGCGGCACCTTCTTCAACCGCGTGCAGACCTTCGAGGTGGGCGAGTTCCCGCACACCGAGACCGTGCACTTCCCGAAGAGCTGCCTGCATTGCGAAGACCCGCCTTGCGTGCCGGTGTGCCCCACCGGCGCCAGCTACAAGCGCGAGGAAGACGGCATCGTGCTCGTCGACTACGACAAGTGCATCGGCTGCAAGTACTGCGCGTGGGCCTGCCCTTACGGCGCTCGCGAGATCGACGAGAACCAGAAGGTGATGAAGAAGTGCACGCTGTGCGTGGACCGCATCTACGACCCACGGCTGCCCGAGATCGACCGGCAGCCCGCCTGCGTCAAGGCCTGCCCGACCTCGGCACGCATCTTCGGCGACATCCACGACCCGGACAGCGAGGCCTCGCAGGCCATCCGCGAGAACGGCGGCTACGCGCTGATGCCCGAGTGGGGCACGCACCCGGCCAACCACTACCTGCCGCGGCGCAAGACGAAGCTTCGCATCCATGCCGACGAGCTGGTGCGGGCCGACAACCCGCTGAAGGTGGAAGGGCATCCGCCCAAGCCTGCCGCGGGTGCCGCCACGCTCGAGGATGCGAGCATCTGAGGCCCCGTGAAGACATGAGCCGCGTGCGCGCCCTGCAACCCCGATGAACCCGGCCTGGTCCGTCATCCTGCTCACAACGCTGTGCGGCGCCGCGCAGGGGCTGCTGCTCGTGCTCTACGGCGCCGAGCTCGCCGGCTACGCCGGCCGCGGCGGCACGGGCCCCGGCTTCTTCGCGCTCGGCGGCGCCGCCGCCTTCGCGCTGGCGCTCGCCGCGCTCGCCGCGTCGTTCTTCCACCTCGGGCGCCCCGAGCGGGCCTGGCGCGCCGCCGCGATGTGGCGCACGTCGTGGCTGTCGCGCGAGGTGATCGTGCTGCCGCTGTTCCTGGCCGGCGCGCTCGGCTGGGCCTTCGGGCACTGGACCGGCGCGGGCTGGACGCGGCCGGTCGGTGCCGCCGCGGCGGTGGTGGCGGTGCTGCTCTTCCTGTGCACGGCGATGATCTACGCCAGCATTCGCTTCATCCAGGAGTGGGCGAGCGGCTGGACGCTCGTGAACTACACGCTGATCGGGCTGGCCAGCGGGGCCACGCTGGCCGCGGCGCTGGCCGGTGCGCGCGCGCCGGCGCTGGTGCCGGCACTGACGGCGCTCGCGCTGGCACTCACGCTCGTGGCCGGCGCGACGCGCGGCGCGGCGCTGGCGCGCAACGCCCGGCTCGTGCCGCGCTCGACGCTGCAGACGGCGATCGGCGTGCGCCACCCGACGATCCGCCAGCGCGCGATGGGCTTCATGGGCGGCTCGTTCAACACGCGCGAGTTCTTCCACGGGCGCGGCCCGGGCACGCTGCGCTGGGTGCGATGGGTGATGCTCGGCACCGGCGTGGTGCTGCCAGCCGCGCTGCTGGCATTCGTGCTGGTGTTCGAGGGGCCTGCGGTCACCAACCAGTGGCTGCTGGCCGCCGCGCTGCTCGTGCAGGGCCTCGGGCTGCTGGCCGAGCGCTGGTACTTCTTCGCGCAGGCGCGACACCCGCAGAACCTCTACTACCAGGCGGTGTCGTGAGACGCGGGGCAGGCGTGTGGCGCCGGGGCGCGCGGGTCTGGCCGCCGGCCTTCGGGGGCGCGCTGTTGCTGCTGGCCGCGCCGGTGGGTGCGGCAGGCGCAGCGGGCGTTGCGGGCGGCGTGCCCTGGTGGGTGTGGCCCGCGGTGCTGTTCGTGGCCTGTTTCGTCATGGGCATCGTCGCGGTGCCGGCGGGCATCGGCGGCGGCACGCTGTTCGTGCCCATCGTCGGCAGCTTCCTGCCGTTCCACCTCGACTACGTGCGTGGTGCCGGCCTGCTCGTCGCGCTGGCCAGCGCGCTGGCTGCCGGGCCGACGCTGCTGCGCAGCGGCCTGGGCAGCGTTCGCCTGGCGCTGCCGCTGGCCGTGCTGGCCTCGGCCTCGTCGATCTTCGGTGCGCTGCTGGGGCTGGCGATGCCCGTGGCGGTGGTGCAGATCCTGCTGGGGGGCCTGGTGCTGGGCATCGTGGCGGTGATGTTCATCTCGAAGCGAAGCGAGTTCCCGCTCGTGCGCGAGCCCGACGCACTGTCGCGGGCGCTGGCGCTGAACGGCGTCTTCGTCGACCGCGCCACCGGGCAGGCCGTGTCGTGGCAGGTGCATCGCACCTGGCAGGGGCTGCTGCTGTTCACCGGCATCGGCGTGCTCGCGGGCATGTTCGGCATCGGCGCCGGCTGGGCCAACGTGCCGGCCCTGAACCTGCTGATGGGCGCGCCGCTGAAGGTGGCCGCGGGCAGCTCGGGGCTGGTGCTGTCGCTCGTGGACTCGTCGGCGGCCTGGGTCTACATCAACCAGGGCGCCGTGCTGCCGATGATCGCCGTGCCGTCGGTGCTGGGCATGATGCTCGGTGCGCGCATCGGCGCAAGGCTGCTCGACGTGCTGCGCGGCGCGGTGATCCGGCGGCTGGTCATCGCCGTGCTGCTCTTCGCCGGGCTGCGCGCGCTGCTCAAGGGCACGGGGGTGTGGCCGTGAGCGAGACGACGGATGCGGCAGTGAACGAGCCCGCCGGGCAGTCGCCCGAGCAGCTGCGCTACGCCACGCTGCTGGAGTGGTGCGCGAGGATCGGGCTCGTGCTCACGGTGCTGGCCTTCGCGGCCTACGTCGTCGGCCTGGTGCCGTCGCGCGTGCCGACGGACCGCCTGGCCGAGTTGTGGACGATGCCGGTGGAGCAATACCTGAAGGCCACCGGTCTGGCTCCGGGCTGGGGCTGGCTGGCCGACGTGCGGCATGGGGACATGGCCTCGCTGGCCGGCATCGCGCTGCTGTCCGGCTGCTCGGTGGTGCCGCTGGTGGCGCTGCTGCCGCTGTACCTGCGGCGCGGGGACCGCGCGTTCGTCGCGTTGTGCCTGGCCCAGGTGGCGGTGATCGCGCTGGCCGCGTCGGGCTGGATCGGCGTCGGGCATTGACGGCACCGGCGGCACGCGGACGGCGGACCACGACACGAAGGGCAGCGATGGACGCACATCCCACGACACCCGTTGCGCTGCTGCTGGCCACGCAGCACACCGAGCAGGACGCGGGGGCCGAGGCACTGGCGCTGGCGCTGGCACAACGGCGCGGAGCGCCGCTGGCCGTGGTGCTGCCGATCGAGAGCAACGCCGAGCTCGAGATGGCGGCCCCCGATGTCGCCGCGCGCGCCGACGACGAAGCGGGCCGGCGCCGCGAGGCGCTCGAGGCGCAGGCGCGCGCCGCCGGCGTCGCGCTCGAGCTGCGCGTGCGCCGCGGGCCGCTGCCGCACGCGGAGATCCTCGACGAGGCGAAGGCGCGCGGCGCCGCCCTGCTCGTCATCCGTCGCCGCGGCCGCCGCGGCCTGCTGGCCAACCTGCTGGTCGGCGAGATGGTGCGCAACGTCGTCGCGCACGCCCCCTGCAGCGTGCTGGTGGTGCCGCGCGCCGCGGCGATGTGGCAGCGCCGCGTGCTGGTCTCGCTCGACCCGACCAGCCCCGACATGACGCCGGTGTCGACGGCCGCGGCGATCGCCGCCGAATGCGGCCTGCCGTTGTCGGTGCTGGCGGTCGCCGGTCCGGCCGCGGAGGCGATGCAGCACGCCGAGCGCGCGTTGCAGCAGGCCTGGTCGGCGGCGCGCGGCTTCGGCGTCGCGGTCGACGCGGCCACGCGCGTGGGCCGGCCGCACGAGCAGGTGGTCGCCGGTGCGAAGCAGCTCGGCGCCGACCTGCTGGTGATCGGCCGCCACGGCAGCGACAGCCTGGCCCATGCCTGGCTGGGCGGCGTGGCGCAGAAGGTCATCGGCCTGGCCGAGCAGCCGGTGCTGGTGTGCATCACCCCCTCGCCCTCCTCCACAGGACCCCGGACATGAGCGACGCCCTCGCCTACCTCGTCAAGGCCCGCCCCGATGCGCTCGGCCACTACTTCAAGTTCCTGAAGGAGTGCGGCAAGCACCTCGACCCGAAGACCCGGAACCTGATCTCGGTGATCACCAAGGTGCACGCGCAGACCGAGCGCGGCTTCAAGCAGTATGTGAACCGCGCGCTGCGCGAGGGCTGCACGCCGATGGAGGTGCTCGATGCGCTGCTGATGGCCTTCCCGGCCCTCGGGCTGGCGAAGATCGTCTGGGCCGCCGACCTGATCCTGGCGATGAACCTGCCGGGCTTCAGCCCCGAGGCGCTGCACGGCGAATCGAGCTGGCACGACCTGCTCGGTGCCGACGAACTGCCCCCCGGCCAGACCCGGCGCGTCGAGTGCGATGGGCGCGCCGTGTTCGTGCACCGCACGGGCGACGGCGGCAGCGACGACTGGCACGTGTACGACAGCCGCTGCCCGCACCAGACCACCGACATCCCGCACCTCGCGCTGCAGGGCACGCGGCTCACCTGCCCGAAGCACGAGTGGGCCTTCGACATCCGCAGCGGCCGGTGCGTCGCCAAGGGCGACACGCCGCTGACGCGCTGGGAATGCCGCGTCGAGGGCGGTCGCGTGCAGGCGCGCTGGTGAACACCCCGAGTTCCACCGACCGACCCGATACCGATCCGACACCGACCACGACCACGACAACAGGAGACACACCATGAACCGCCTTCGTTACGCGCCCGCCGCGCTCGCCCTCGCGGCGGCGCTGGCCGCCGGCCCGGCACTCGCCACCAACGGCTACTTCCCGCACGGCTACGGCATCCGCGCCAAGGGCATGGGCGGGGCCTCGGTCGCGATGACCGAGGACGCGATGGGCGGCGCCAACAACCCGGCCAGCATGGTCTGGGCCGGCCCCCGCCTGGACCTGGGCGTCGACCTGTTCTCGCCGCGGCGCGACGCGCAGCGCAGCGGCGCCGGCGTCGCCTCGCTGAACGGCTCGGTGGACAGCGACAGCAAGCTCTTCTACGTGCCCGAGCTCGGCTACAACCACCTGCTCGGCAGCGACCTGGCGCTGGGCGTCACCGTGTACGGCAACGGCGGCATGAACACCGACTACCCGCAGGGCCCGTTCCAGTGCCCGAACAGCCCGACCACGGTGGCACCGGGCAACATGCTGTGCGGCAGCGGCGGGCTCGGCGTGGACCTGATGCAGCTGGTGGTCGCGCCGACCGTGTCGTACAAGCTCAACCCGAACCACTCGGTCGGCGTCTCGCTGCTGCTCGGTTACCAGCAGTTCGAGGCCCACGGCCTGCAGGCCTTCGAGAACATCCCGAACTTCAGCAGCGCGCCGGGCAGCGTCACCAACCGCGGCTACTCGCGCTCGCACGGCTTCGGGGTGCGCCTGGGTTACCTGGGCCGGCCGATCGACTCGCTGACGATCGGTGCCGCCTACGCGCCGAAGATGAACATGAGCGCCTTCGACGAGTACAAGGGCCTGTTCGCCGGCGGCGGCGACTTCGACATCCCGGCGCACTACGCGATCGGGCTGGCCTTCACGCCGACGCCGGCGCTGACCGTCGCGTTCGACTACCAGCGCATCGAGTACAGCGGCGTGCCCTCGGTGGGCCGCGCCAGCCTGCCGCAGGGCCAGCTGGGCGCCCCGAACGGCCCCGGCTTCGGCTGGAAGGACATCGACGTCTTCAAGCTCGGCGTGCCGTGGCGCGCCAGCCCGGCCTGGACGCTGCGCGCCGGCGTGAACCACGGCGACAACCCGATCGAGTCCGCCGACGTCACCTTCAACATCCTCGCGCCGGGCGTGATGACCACGCACTACACGGCCGGTTTCAGCTGGGCCATGGACCCGGCCAACGAGCTGACGGCCGCCTTCATGTATGCGCCACGTCAAAGCGTGAGCGGCACCTCGCTGTTCAATCAGCTGATGGGACCGGGCGCCGGCGGAAGCGAGACCATCCGCATGCGGCAGTACTCGATCGGTCTTGCCTGGAGCCGCCGCTTCTGAACCCGGCGCGGCGCGCCACGCACAAAGGAGACACCGCATGGCCCACATCGTGATCATGGGCGCCGGCCTGGGCGGCATGCCTGCCGCCTACGAACTGCGGGCCCTGCTGCCCCCGGAACACCAGGTGACCGTGGTGAACCCGAGCGACACCTTCCAGTTCACCCCGTCCAACCCCTGGGTCGCGGTGGACTGGCGCGAGCGCTCGGTGGTCACCTTGCCGATCGCGCCGATGCTCGAGCGCAAGGGCATCCGCTTCGTCGCCAGCGGTGCCTCGTCGATCGACCCGGCGGCCAACCGGGTGACGCTCGACAACGGCCAGGCGCTGGACTACGACTACCTGGTGATCACCACCGGCCCGAAGCTCTCGTTCGACGAGGTGCCCGGCGCCGGTCCGCACGGCGGCCACACGCACTCGATCTGCACCGTCGGCCACGCCGAGATGTTCTGGGCCGAGTACCAGAAGTTCCTCGAGGCGCCCGGGCCGATCGTGGTCGGCGCGATGCCGGGCGCG
>JAHCKS010000046.1 GCA_026125665.1 Rubrivivax sp. | reverse complement strand
CCCACGCAAGCGCGATGTGCCCGCCGGGCCGCGGCGGCCGGGCCGCCGGCGCGGCCGGGCGGCCACGATGGCGGCGGTGAGCGGTCGGAGGGGGCGTGCGTCGGTTCATGATCATCCGATCGAAATGACGGACTGCGCCCCCTGGCGCCGCCCGATGATGTTCAGCAGGTTGTTCAGGGCCGCCTCGGAGCCTGGCGCGGCGCTCGCCTGGCCGCGGAAGCGGAAGCGGCCGGCCGCGAACTGGCCGTTGCCGCTCAGTTGCAGCGCGCCGGTGGTGGTGGTCAGCAGCACACTCGTGCCTTCGCGCTGCGCGCCGTCGCCGGCCAGCGTGAGGCGGTAGCTGCCGAGCATGTCGAGCGTGGAGATGCGCGAGGCGAGCGACTGCAGCTCGAGGTCGGCGCGGCCGGTGAAGGTCCAGCGCCCGCTCGCCGACTCGAGCACGATGCCCGGCGTGCTGAGCTGCAGCGCGCCGGTGAGCTGCAGCGTGTTCCACGGCGTGCCCAGGCCGCTGAGCCAGGCGGCCGGCCACTGCCCCAGCGGCCCGCCGCTGCCCGAGGGCAGAAGCTCGATGCGCAGCCGCGCGAGCCCGGGCACGATGCGCAGCCGCTGCTCGCCCGACAGGCAGCAGGCGTGCCGCAGCCTGACCGCGATGGCGAGGCCGTCCAGGCCGACGCGCCAGTGCAGCCGCCCGGGCAGCGCGCTCGCATCGCGGCTGCCTTCGCCCGCGGTCAGCACGAGCACGGCGGACCCCGACCAGACGCTGCCGCGCGCGTCGGAAAGCAGGAAGTAGCCTGCACTCATGCGCGACACCGCGCCGGCCAGCCAGGCCGCCGGTGCGAAGACCACGAGCGCGACCAGCACTCCGCTGGCCAGGCCGAAGGCGAGCCAGCGCTTCACTGGGCCGGCCCCATGCCGACGACGACGGTACCTGTCAGGCCGGAGGTTCCGCGCGACAGGTTGGCTTCGATCGTGCGCGCGCGCGCACCCGAGCGCGCTTCGGCCAGCCAGTCGCGCAGCGCGACGCTCGGGACGTTGGCCACCGTCAGCACGGCGCGGTCGCCCTGCACCGCCAGGCGCCCCTTGTCGCCCAGGCGCGCCGTGGCCGCCTTCAGCACGTTGGCCGCCTGCTCGTTGGACACCGGCGTCACGCCGCGCAGCTCGCGCGCCTCCGCCGCCAGCCGCTGCATCGTCTGCAGCTGCGCCTCGGCGGCATCGATCTGCGCCGGCGCGCGCTGCAGCGTGCGCAGCGCCGGGGCGAGGCCGACCCACCACAGCAGCGCCACCGCCACGACGGCAACGGCGGTGCCGATCAGCCGCCGCTCGCGCGCCGCCAGGCCGCGCCACCACTGGCGCACCCATTCCCGCGGCAGGTTCAGCCCGCCGGGGGCGGGGGCCGGTGCATCGCGCTCGTCGAGGGTGCCGCTGCTCATGGCCGTCCCTTCCTCAACGCGGGCCGGCGCGGCGGGTGACCACCACGCGCCCCTCGGCGAACTCGGCGGCGAGGCCCGCGGCGGCCAGCCGCTCGCGCAGCTGGCGCACCTGCGGCTCGCCCCAGCCGGGCGCGGCGAGCGTCAGCTTGCCCGGTTCGTAGCGCACGGTCGGCGCCGGGCCGGCGCCATCGGGCCAGGCAGCGGCGGCGGCACCGAGCAGCGACTCGAAGTCCGCGTCGCCGGCGCGCCCGGCCAGCGCGCGCGCCCGGTCGGTCTCGCGCTGCATCTGCAGCGGCGCGTCGAGCACGGTGCGCACGCCCGGGAACGTGCTGCGCAGCGTCTCGTTCATCGCCTCGCGCTTGCGCTGGAGCACACGCTCCTGGTGCCAGGCATGGGCGTTCAAGCCGATGAGCTGCATGGCCACCAGCGCGGCCACGCCCCAGCGCACGGCCCGCCACTCGGGCAGCATGAAGCGCCGGCCCACCTCGCGCAGCGCGCGCATGCCGCGGTGGCGCGGCGCCAGCTCGTACTGGCGCAGGTTGGTGGCGCCCCGGCAGGCGAGCATCGCGCGCTCGGCCTCGGTGAGCACCGACACGCGCGAGCCGAGCCAGCGCTCGGCGTGCGCCGCGGCGGCCGGCGTTGCTGTCCAGCGCGCCAGCTCGCCGGCACCGACGATGAGGCTCTTGGCGAGGTTGCCGTCGAGGTTGACGCAGTTGACCCCGTCCTTGCGCGCGAAGACCAGCCAGACGCTGCCGAGGTTGCCGTCGCCGGCCTCGTCGAGCCAGAAGTGGCCCACCGGCTGGGCCACCGGGGCACTGAGAGGCACCACCTTCTCGACATCGGTGCCGGCCGACTCCAGCGCGTTGAGCACCGCCGTGAGCCAGGGCTTGTGCGCCACCGCCACCCATCCGGTGCGCCCCGGCTGGCCGCCGGGCGCCAGCACGACGTGCAGCGCACCTTCGTCGTCGAGCAGCGTCTCCTCGAGCATGCCCATCAGCGCGGCGCGCATGCGCGCCGGCGGCGCCTTGGGCACCTTGATGCGGTGCCAGCTGACGTCGGCATCGGCGAGCACGACGATGACACGGTCGGCCTTCGGCAGCAGCGATGCCGCGGTGCGCCCGACCTGCGTGACGACGGTGCCGTCGGCGCTGAAGACGAACGAGTAGTCGTCCGGCGCGCGCGCACCCGCGACGCCGTCGCCGCCCGCCTGGGCGGTGAGCCGCTCACGCGGTGGGAGGACGATGGCAAGGACGGACATGGCTCGGGTGGGATGGGCGGCGTGGCCCGGGCGACCGCGTATTGTGGCGGCGGGGGCCCGCACCGGGACCGGCGGACTTGTGAGGCGAGGTCACCGGGCGCGAACGAACTAACGCGGCTCCGACAAGTTGATCCGTTCCCGCTGGCGCACCACCACGTCGGCGTCGCGTCGCTCGACCAGCGAACGCTCCTCGAGCACGCGTTCGTCCAGGCGCAGCCGGCCGGAGACGACGAACCAGCGCGAGGTGACGGACAGTCGCGCCGCGTCCAGCGGCGTGCCCGGCGGCAGGTGCGCGCGCACCGCCTCGAGAGACTCGAAGGGTTGGCGCTGCCGCTGCTGCACCAGGCGCTCGGCGGTGCCGAGGTCGAGCTTGTCGATGGCCGCAGCGATGGCCTCGCGCGACGCGGTGTTCACGTTCACCGGCGTGCGCACGGGCAGCAGCGTCACCGAGCCGTCCAGCCGCGCCAGCGTCTCGCGCTCGATGCCGAGCCAGGCGAGGTCCGACAGGCGCGCCGGCGACACCGGCCGCGTGCGCACCGCCGCCGCCTCGGGGGTGGGCGGCGCCCAGGCGTCGCGCAGCACGCCGGCGATGCGCTCGGCCGCGTCCACCGGCGCGCCGGCCAGGTCCACCAGCGTGCGCAGCGCCTCCATCTCGGCCGGCACGATCTTGCCGTCGGCGCCGACCAGGTTGCGCAGGTTCCAGCGCGACTGCGCGTCGACGATGCTGCCGGACAGGAACGCCTCGGGGCCGGCGTCCTCGGCGTTGTTGTCGCGGTCGGCGGCGAGGAAGGCCGACAGACGGGCCTCGGCCAGCGGGGTCGCCCACGGTTCGTCCAGCCCGTCGTAGGGCAGCTGGCCGGTGCGCTGGCGCTGCTGATTGACGCGGTCGTCCTCGCGCAGGATGAGGCGCGCCCAGTCGAGCGCGCCGGCGAGGATCCAGGCCGACTGCGTGCGCGCGCGTTCGGCTGCCTCGACCTGGATGGCGCGGCTTTGCTGCCACACCATGCCCGAGGCGATGGTGGCGACGATGGTCATGATGACCATGGCCAGCAGCAGCGCGGCGCCGCGGCGCGGAGACGACGATGCGGTGCGCAGGCGCATCGGCGCTCATCCACCCGAGGGGCCCAGCGCAATGTCGCGCGTGAGCGTGCGGCCGTCGAGCGTGATGACCATGCGCACCGCGGTCGGCAGCGCCTCCAGCGCGGCCGGTGCGGCGCCCGGCGCAGCACCGGGCGTGAAGGGCGCAGCCGCCACGTCGCCGGTGGACTGTGCGTTCGTCCACGCGCCGCCGCGGTGGTAGTAGATGTGCCACTCGCTCGCCCCTTCGGCGAGCGTGAGGTGCCCGGGCTCGTTGCCGAGCAGGCCCTGGCTCGCGATCCACGACTCCTGCAGGTCGACCAGGCGCGTGAACGCCGGGCCGACCCAGCGCTGCCAGCGGCCGTCGCGCAGCGACCAGGCGACGAGCGCCACGCCGCCGTCGACGCGGCGGGTCATGCGCACCGTGCGGCCGTCGAAGTGCAGCGCCGGCACGGCGCGCGACTCGTGCAGCGCCTGCAGGTCCTGTTCCCACTGCACGACGACGGTGGCCAGGCGCTGCGTGCGATCCAGCGCCGCCTTGCTGCCGTCGCGCGCGCGCAGGATGCCGTCCAGCCCCTGCCAGGTGACCATCGACAGCAACGCCATGATGAGCATGGCCACCAGCACCTCGACGAGCGTGAAGCCGCGCTGTGCCGCACGCCTGCCCGGCCCCTGCCTGCGCCGCCTCACAGGCGCCCCAGCACGGTGGAGATCGTGACCAGCGGCCGCCCGGCCTCGTCGAGCATCACCGCATCGACGCGCCGGAAGTTCGGGTTCGGCGTCGGCCGCGTGACGAGCACGCCTTCGTAGGTGCGCCCGAGCTGCTCGCAGCGGAAATCGGCGTCGCCGACGCCGGGGAAGGCGCGCGCCAGGCGCAGGGCGGTCAGCTGGTTGTCGGCGCACCACTGGGCGGCGATGACGTCCGCCAGCCGCCCGGCGTTGTCGGTCAGCACGCCCGCGGCACGCAGCCCTGCGGCCAGCGCGATGGCGACGATGGCCAGCGAGACCAGCACCTCGAGCAACGTGAAGCCGCGCCGGCGCGCGGTCGCCCGGCGGGCCGCGTTCACCGCCAAGCCTTCGCGCAGCGCGCTCCGGCACATGCCCTTCGGGCGGCCGGGCGGGCTCATTGGGGTACCTTCGCGCTGCGCGCTCCGGCATGAGCCCTTCGGGCGGCCGGGCGGGCTCATGGCGGCGTTTCCGGCGCCTGCACGGCAAAGGGCGCCAGGCCGTCGGTGGCGATCTCGATGCGCCGGTCGTCCAGGCTCAGCACCACGCGCTGCGGCGGCACGATGGCGTCGGGCCCGAGCACGAGCGACCTGCCGCCGACGATCTGCGCGGTGACGCGCGGCTCCAGCCAGTGGCGCGGCATGTGCACGCTGACCGGCAGACCGACGAAGCGGAAGCCGTCGCGCGGCTCGCCGGTGGCTTCGACCGAGAGGCCCGGGCGTTCTTCGCTGTCGCCGGGCACCCACACCACCGGCACACCGGCGGCGCGCGACTCGGCGCGGGCGCCTTCGAGCAGGGCCGCCAGGCGCGCACCCTCTTCCTCCAGCCGCGTCGCCGTACCGTCGCGCAGCGCCAGGCTGACGACGCTGGCGCCGATGGCCACCAGCACGAGGACGACGAGCAGCTCGATCAGCGTGAAGCCGCGCCGCGTGCCCGTGGCCGGGCGAGCGCGGCGGGCCGCGGCCTCACTGCCACGAACCCACGTCGGCATCCTTGCCCTCGCCTCCGGGCTGGCCATCCGCGCCGAAGCTGAAGACGTCGATCTCGCCCTTCACGCCGGGGTTCAGGTACTGGTACGGGCGGCCCCAGGGGTCGGCCGGCAGCTTGTCGAGGTAGGGCTTCCAGTTCGGCGGGATGGCCCCGGCCGTCGGCTTGCGCACCAGCGAATCGAGGCCCTGCTCGGTGCTCGGGTAGCGCTGGTTGTCCAGGCGGTACAGCTTCAGCGCCTGCATCAGGTTGTTGACGTCGGTGCGCGCCGCGGTGACCCGGGCCTCGTCGGCGCGCTCGAGAAAGTTGGGCACGATCAACGCGCCGAGCACGCCGATGATGACGAGCACGACCATCAGCTCGATCAGCGTGAAGCCGCGGGTGTGGCCGCGTGCGAGCCCGCGTGTGAAGGCACGCAGCGGCAAGAGCCCGCGCGACGGGCGATGCAGGGTGTGGGGCATGGTGCGGTGGGAGAGCCGGGCCACGATGGCGGCATGCACGCATCGTCACGATGCCACGCCGCGGCCGCAGGGGCGTGAATGATAATGGCCGCATGTCTGCGCGCTGGGCCACTTTCCTCGTCTGGGCCCTCGTGGCCGCGAGTGCGGCGGCGTGGGGTTTGAAACTGTTCGTGACCGCGCCGTCCGCACCGCCGCAGGTGGCCGTGGCCGGCCAGTCGCAGCTGCCGCGCGGCGACATCACGCGCGTGCTCGGCGCCGACGCGCCACCGGTGGACCCGAGCGCCGGCGAGTCGCTCGAAGGGGCGCAAGGTGATGCCCGCTTCCAGCTCGTCGGTGTGGTGGCCCCGCGCGGCAGCGAGACGGCGCGCGGCGGTGTCGCCCTGATCGCCGTCGACGGCAAGCCGCCGAAGGCCTACCGCATCGGCGCCGTGGTCGACGGCGAGAACGTCCTGCAGGCGGTGCGCGCGCGCGGTGCCGATCTCGGCCCGGCGGGCGGCAAGGTGGTGGTGGCGCTGAACATCCCGCCGCCGGCCCCGCCGGCCACCGGCACGCTGCCCGATGCGAGCAGCGGCGTCGCGAGGCCCGCCCCGCCGACGCACGGCGCGCTGACCGCCGGGCGAGGATTGCCGCTTCCGACAGCTTTTTGTATTACGATTTACATTATTGCACTTCTGCGCTATCCTTGCCTTCTTGCTCCATAAATATTTTTCAGATCACTTACCGGCCCCGGCCGCCACGCGCCTCGACGGTGGCGTCGCGCCCGCAGGACCCGCGACGCCCGCACCGCCGCCGGCCACGCCGCTGCGCCCGCTGCAAGCGGCGCCCGGCTCGGCGCAGCCGCAGATCCGCTGACCCGGCCCTCGGCAGGCGCCGGCGTCGTGGGGCGCCCCGCGCGCTTCCCTGGCCATCCTGACGGGCGTCAAGGAGCCGCGGGCAGGGTGCGCGATGCTTGCACGTCGGTTGCGGCACATGATGGTTCCGCTGCAGCCGACCCGAACCACGAGCGAGCCGATGCCCAAATCCCCATCCACGACCGCCGCCGCCCCGGACGCGAGCTTCAGCCCGGCCAGCCAGCTGCTGGCGCAGCTGGCCGCCGAGTTGCGAGCGCACGCACCTTTTGCGCAGATGGACCCGGCCGATGTCGCCGCCTTCGTCGGCGCGGCCCGCCAGACGTACCACGCCCCGGGCGAGACGGTGGCCAGCCCCGCCGACGGCCCGGCGCCGCGGCTGCTGTTCATCCGCCGCGGCGCGGTGAGCGCGCGCGGCGGCGTGGCCGACCTCGCCGAGGGCGGCATGCATTTCGACGCCGGCGACCTGTTCCCGGCGGCCGCGGTGGCCGGCGCGCGGCCGGTCACCGCCACCTACGAAGCCGTGGAGGACCTGTTCTGCCTGGCGATCGATGCCGAGACTGCCAGGCAGCTCGCGCTGCGCAGCGCGCCATGGGCCGACTTCCTGGCGCGGCGCGCACAGCGGCTGCTCGAGCTCTCGCTCGCGGCGCTGCAGGCCGAACAAGGGGCCGAGGCCCTGGCCGAGCAGTCGCTCGAGTCGCCTCTGGCCAACCTGCCGCGCAAGACGCCGGTCGCCTGCGCGCCGGGCACGCCACTCACCGAGGCACTGCAGCGCATGCACGCGCAGCGCGTGGGCTCGGTGCTGGTGCTCGACGACGCCGGCCGCGCCGTCGGCATCCTGACGCGCCACGACGTGCTCGAGCGCGTGGCGCTGGCGCGCCCGCCCGAGGGCACGCCGATCGACGCCGTGATGTCCACGCCGGTGCTCACGCTGCCGCTGCGGGCGACGGCACAGCAGGCCGCCCTGGCGATGTCACGCCACGGCGTGCGGCACCTGCCCCTGACCGACGAGGGCGGTCGTGTCGCGAGCATCGTCAGCGAACGCGACCTGTTCGCGCTGCAGCGCCTGTCGCTGAAGCACGTGAGCGGGATGATCCGCGCCGCCGGCGACGAGGCTGCGCTGGTGGCCTGCGGACAGGCCATCCGGCGCCTCGCGCGACACCTGCTGACCCAGGGGCTCTCGGCGCGCTCGCTGACCGAGATGCTGTCGCACCTGAACGACCTGCTGACCGAGCGCATCGTCGTGCTGGCCGCGCGGGCGCACGGCCTCGAGCTCACGCGTGCCGCCTGGGTGGCCTTCGGCAGCGAAGGGCGATCGGAACAGACCATCGCCACCGACCAGGACAACGGCCTCGTGCTCGCCGACGACACGGGCGACGACGAGCGCGAGGCGTGGCGGCGCATGGGCGAGGAGGTCAACCGCACGCTCGACGCCTGCGGCTACCCGCTGTGCAAGGGCGGCATCATGGCCGGCAACGCGAAGTGCTGCCTGCGGCAGCGGGACTGGCTGGCGCGCTTCGATCACTGGATGGAGCACGGTGCCCCGGAAGACCTGCTGGCCGCCAGCATCTACTTCGACATGCGCCCGCTGGCCGGCACGTCGTCGCTCGTCGCGCCGCTGCGCGAGCACATCACGCGGCGCGCGCGGGCGCTGCCCCGCTTCCGCAAGCAGCTCGCCGACAACGCGCTGCGCGCCCGCCCGGCACTCAACTGGCGCGGCGCCCTCGAGCCGAAGGAAGAAGGCGACGCGGCGTGGATCGACCTGAAGATGGGCGGCACGGCGATCTTCGTCGACGCGGCGCGCCTCGCCGCGCTTGCCGAGGGCGTGGCCGTCACCGGCACGCGCGAGCGGCTGCTCGCCGCGGCGGCGGCGCGCGGGCAGGCGCCGGACGAGGCCGAGGGACAGGCCAGCGCATTCGAGGTGCTGCAGCTCATGCGTCTGCGCCAGCAGGTGCGCCCCGACGCCAGCGTGCAGGAGCCCAACCGCGTGGACATCCGTCGCCTGACGGCGATCGACCGCCGCCTGCTGAAGGACGCGCTGCACGCGGCGCGCGAGCTGCAGCAGCGGGTCGCTCTGGACTACCCCGGGTGAGCCTGCGCGACACCTTCGCCGGCCGCTGGCTGCCCCGGCGCGCGACGCGCGGGGCGGCCGGGGCGGGATCGGACACGCGCTGGGTGGTGCTCGACGTGGAGAGCACGGGCCTCGACCCGAAGAGCGACCGCTTGCTGGCGATCGCCGCCATCGCCGTGCGACTGATCGGCGGGCGGCCGCAGGTGGAACTCGCCGACAGCTTCGACGCGGTGCTGCAGCACGACGCGGCGCAGCCCGACCCGCAGGCCCGGGCGAACATCCTTGTGCACGGCATCGGCGTCGGCTCGATGCGCGCGGGGCATGCCCCCGCCGTCGTGCTGCGCGCCTTCGCCGCCTGGGCCGGCGACGCGCCGCGGCTGGGCTTTCACGTCGCCTTCGACCGCGTGCTCATCGAACGATGCGAGCGCGAGCATCTCGGCGCGGTGCAGCCCGCCACCTGGATCGACCTCGAACCGCTGGCCGCCGTCACGCACCCGGAGGTGAAGGCGCGCGCGCTGGACGAGTGGCTGACGCACTTCCGCATCCCGTGCCTGCAGCGGCACCGGGCCATCGCCGACACGCTGGCGACGGCCGAACTGCTGTTGCGCCTGTGGCCCCGTCTGGCGCGCGAGACCGGTGGCGCCGCGCCGACGGCGGCCGAGCTCTCGAAACTGGCGGCGGCGAGGCGCTGGGTCTCCTGAGAAGCTGTGAACGAACCCTCCACGCCCGCTCGTCACGCCAAACGACGCCCGCTCGTCGTTGCAAATGCTCGCCATAGCCCGAGCTATGGCTGCGCTTTGCGCCTAGATCGGGCGCCGTTTGGCGTGCCGCTCGGGCGCGGCCGGTTCATTCACAGCTTCTGAGCGCTCGCTTGGGCAGGACAGGCCGTCGACGGGGGGCGGGTCCGCCCGAACGCGAAGCCGCGGAGGGTCAGTAGAGCTTCGGCCCGAAGATCGCCGAGAGGTCGGCCTGTGCCTCGGACTCCGGCGCGAAAGGCTCGGGCTCGTCGTCGAACGCATCGAACATCGACGGACCGGCCTCCTCGCCGTCGGCGACCTCGGTGAGCAGCGCCGCGGCGCTGCGCACCAGCGGCCATGCGAGCACGGCACCGGTGCCGTCGGTCGCTTCCATGCCCAGCTCGAGCAGGGCGGAGGCGCTGAACAGGTTGAGCGCCTGGTCGAGACCGCGGTGGTGGTGGCTGCGGCAGAACACGCAGTAGTCGGTGACCGCCGGCGCGATGCGCGAGGCGACCATCAGTGCCGCGCAGGCGGGCACGCCGTCGATCATCAGCAGGTGGCGCTTGCTCGCCGCCATCAGCATCACGCCGACCATCACCGCCACCTCGAAGCCGCCGAAGGCGGCCAGCACCTCCACCGGTTCGCTGATGTCGCGGTGCCGCGCCTGGGCGCCCATCACCACCGCCATCAGGTGCGTCAGGCGCCCGGTGTCCATGTCCGGGCCGCTGATGACGAGGTCGCGGATCGGGCTGTCGGACAGCCGCGCGAGCACGAGCGCGGCGCTCTCGTGCGACCCAACGCCCACACCGGCGAGCACGGTGGCGTTGCCGCGCAGCTTGTCGCCGATCTCCATGCCGGCACGCATCGCCGCATGGGCCTGCTCGAGCGACATGGCCATCGTGACGCGCGTGTTGCGCGTGCCGTGCGCGATCTTGCGCAGCAGCAGCCGGTCGTGCACTGGCGGGTTGTCGGCGAGTCCGCAGTCGACGACCGTGACACGCATCTGCTGCGCGCGCGCGAACACGGTCAGCGGCAGCTGGTGCGTGAGGATGCGCTGCACCGTCTGGGCCGTGCTGCGGGCCTGCACGCCGGCGGCGGTGTCGACGCCGTCGACGGCCACGCCATGGTCGGCGGCGAACACCATCAGCTGCGGCTCGCGGAAGCGCGGCCGCAGCGTGTTCTGCATCAGGCCGATGCGGATGGCCAGCGGCTCGAGCTCGCCGAGGCCGCCTTCGACCTCCTGCCGGCGCACGAGCTTGTCGCGCAGCGCCCGCTCGAGCGCCGGGTTCGAGGTCGGGTTGACGAGGGAGCGGGCGGCAGACATGGGCGCCGAGTCTAGCGAGGGCGACGCGGACGTGCGTCAGCGCAGGAACAGACGGTACACCGGGTTGTCCGTCTCCTCGACGAAGGGGTACGCGAGCGTGCGCAGGAACCCGGCGAAGGCGCGGTCGTCGGCTGCGGGCACCTGCAGCCCCACGAGCACGCGGCCGGAGTCGGCACCCTGGTTGCGGTAGTGGAAGAGGCTGATGTTCCAGCCCGGGTGCATCGCGGCGAGGAAGCGCATCAGTGCGCCAGGCCGCTCGGGGAACTCGAAGCGGAACAGGCGCTCGTCACGCGCCAGCTCGCTGCGCCCGCCCACCATGTGCCGCACGTGCTCCTTGGCGAGCTCGTCGTCGGTGAGGTTGACGGTGGCGAAGCCGTGCCGGTCGAAGTGGCGCGCGATGCGTCCGGCCTCGTCGCGCCGGCTGATCGTCAGGCCCACGAAGAGGTGCGCGACGCGCTCGTCGCTGATGCGGTAGTTGAACTCGGTCACCGAGCGCGGGCCGATGAGCTCGCAGAAGCGGCGGAACGAGCCGCGTTCCTCTGGCACGGTGATCGCGAAGAGCGCCTCGCGGTGCTCGCCGACCTCGGCCCGCTCGGCGACGAAGCGCAGGCGGTCGAAGTTCATGTTCGCACCGCTGGTCACGGCCACGAAGGTGCGGCCCTTGAGCTTGTGCGCCTCCGCGTACTGCTTGATCGCCGCCACCGCGATGGCGCCGGCCGGCTCGAGCACGCTGCGCGTGTCCTGGAAGACGTCCTTGATCGCCGCGCAGGCGGCGTCGGTGTCCACGGCGACGAAGTCGTCGACCAGTTCGCGCACGATGCGGTAGGTCTCGCCCCCGACCTGCTTGACCGCCGTGCCGTCGGAGAACAGGCCGACGTCGCCGAGCACGACCCGCCGGCCGCCCCTGACGGAGCGGATCATCGCGTCGGAGTCCACCGTCTGCACGCCGATCACCTTCACCTCCGGGCGCAGCGCCTTCACGTAGGCGGCGACACCGGCGGCAAGCCCGCCACCGCCGATGGCCACGAACACCGCGTCGAGCGCTCCCTGGTGCTGGCGCAGGATCTCCATGCCCACCGTGCCCTGGCCGGCGATGACGTCGGGGTCGTCGAACGGGTGCACGAAGGTGAGGCGCTGCTTCGCCTGCAGCTGCAGCGCATGCGCGTAGGCGTCGGAATAGCTGTCGCCTTGCAGCACCACCTCGCCGCCGAGCGCATGCACCGCATCGACCTTCAGCTTGGGCGTCGTCACCGGCATCACGACGACGGCGCGGCACGACAGCCGCCGCGCGGCCAGCGCGACGCCCTGCGCGTGGTTGCCGGCCGACGCGCAGATGACGCCGCGCGCCAGCGCCTGCGCATCCAGCCGCGCCATCTTGTTGTAGGCACCGCGCAGCTTGAAGCTGAAGACCGGCTGCTGGTCCTCGCGCTTGAGCAGGACGTGGTTGCCCAGGCGTCGCGACAGCGCACGCGCCGGCTCGAGGGCGGTCTCGCGTGCCACGTCGTAGACGCGGGCGGTCAGGATGCGCTGCAGGTAGGCCGCGGCGATGCGCCGCGCCTTGGGCGTGAGTGGCGGCGGCGGGCCGACTCCATCGGCGGTGTCGGCACGGGACGTGGAACGGGTCGGCACGGATGCGGGCTTCGCGGGGCGATGGTGGTGCGCTCACGCACGCCGGCCTTGGCGTGCGCGGCAGTGGCACGGGGCGGGGATCATAGGCGCGCGCCCGGCGGGTGCCACCAGGTCGCCCGACGCACCGCAACGGGGCAAAAAAAGGCCCGAACCTCGCGGCTCGGGCCTTGAACCACCCTTGTTGGAGGTGGAGGAGACAATCGGCGGATGCCACGCTCGAAGCATCCTTGCGGCGCAGTCTATCACTCGTTTGCTGCGGTGCAATATGTCGGATGCAACATCCGCGGTTCGATCGGGGCGCTTGGGCAGTGAAGGGGTGAGCGGAATGGAATGCACGGTGCATTGGGCCACGGGCCTGGGCATGGGGTTCGTGGCCGAGACGGGCAGCGGCCATGTGCTGACGATGGACGGCTCGCCCGATGGCGGCGGCCGCAACCTCGCACCTCGCCCGATGGAGACGCTGCTGGCAGGCGCCGGCGGCTGCTCCGCCTATGACGTGGTGCTGATCCTCAAGCGCGGCCGGCACGACGTGCGCGGCTGCCGCGTCAAGCTCGACGCCGAACGGGCGAGCGAGGACCCGAAGGTCTTCACGCACATCCGCATGCACTTCACGGTGAGCGGGCGCGCCCTGCCGGTGGCGGCCGTCGAACGGGCCGTGGCGCTGTCGCACGAGAAGTACTGCTCGGCGACCGCCATGCTGCTGAAGACGGCGAAGGTCGAGACGAGCGTCGAGGTCGTCGAGGCCTGACGCGCAGGGGAGCCGCGGCCACTCAGGGCATGGCACCCGAGGCGCGGCGGCGACGGTGACGCTCGCTCGGACCTTCGTCGTGTGTTCGGGTGCCATGCCCTGAGCGGCCCCACGGCATCGGCCCGGCGCGCCGTGATCGGGGGGCGCCCGCAGCTTCTTCGCGAACGCCGGGCGCAGTCACGGGCCCGGGATGCTCCCGAGTTGATCCGGCTTCACCGGGCAACTTGAACCCCCGCGGGGGCGGGCCGGGCTGGCCCGGCCCTGGAGGCGCTCAGACGTAGTGGGCGGTGCCCGTCATGACGCGTGCCGCCAGCCGCATCAGCCCGCGAACCGGCAGCGGCAGCGCACGCGCCCCGGCGGCAAACGCCTCGTCCGCGTGACGGCGCTCGTCTTCCTTCATCTGCGCGACGATGGCGCGCGAACGCTGGTCCGCCTCTGGAAGGCGCCCCAGGTGGCCGGCGAGGTGTTCTTCCACCTGGCGTTCGGTCTCGACGACGAACCCCAGGCTCAGCGCATCGCCGATGCGACCGGCCACGAGGCCGATGCCGAAGGCGCCCGCGTACCACAACGGGTTCAGCAGGCTCGCACGGTCGCCGAGCTCGCGCAGGCGCTGCTCGGTCCATGCCAGGTGGTCGGTCTCGTCGCGCGCCGCCTGCTCCATCTGGCGGCGCAAGGGCTCGCTGCGAGCCGTCAGCGCCTGCGCCTGATAGAGCGCCTGCGCACACACTTCACCGACATGGTTCACGCGCATGAGCGCGCCGCTCACGCGGCGGGCCGACGCATCGAGCGCCTCGTCGGCCAGGGGCATCGCCGCGGCCGGATAAGGGCGAGCGCTGTGCGCGCTGCCGGCCACGGTGCGCAAGGCGGCATCGGCCGCGGAGAGCAGGCGATCCATCGCATTCATGTCAATCCAGGATAGCCCAGAACCCGCCTTGTGCCGGCCACCCCGCCGGGTCGGGGTTCTCACGGGGGGCCGATGTTTCCCGTTGTTGCCAGACAACATCCCCGCCGCTTTTCCGGCCCGTCGGCTGGCAACCGCCACGGTGCTCTGGTGCAATACCTTCAACTTCCGCTGAGGAGGTTGGCCTGATCAGCCCAGGGGCCCGTCGGTTCTCTTCATCGGATCCCGCTCCGATGCCCGGAAAAGTCGATGCGGCCGGGTGACCTCCCCGATCGGGACCTCTTGTTTCAACCCAAGGAGAACCTTGCAATGAAAAAATCTCTGCTCGCCCTGGCTGCGCTGACGGCGTTCGCCGGTGCGGCGTACGCGCAATCGTCGGTGACGCTGTTCGGCATCGTCGACCTGAACGCGCGCAACGTGAAGCACAACACCGCGACGGGCTCGACCTCGCTGAAGACGATGAGCCAGGACGGCATCGCCTCCAGCCGCCTCGGCTTCCGTGGCGTCGAAGACCTCGGCGGCGGCCTGCGTGCCGGCTTCTGGATCGAAGGCGCGATCAATCCCGACACCGGCACCCCCGGTGGTCAGACCTGGCAGCGCCGCAGCACCGTCAGCCTGATGGGCGGTTTCGGTGAACTGCGTCTCGGCCGCGACTACGTGCCGGACTTCTGGAACCACACGATCTTCGATCCGTTCGGCACGAACGGCGTCGGTTCGTCGGTGAACGTGTTCTCGGCGCTCGGCGGCGCGACGACGCTGGTGCGTTCGAACAACAGCATCGGCTACTTCCTGCCGTCGCTGGGTGGCCTGTACGGTCAGGCGATGGTGTCGGCCGGTGAAGGCGTGGCGGGCAACAAGCACACGGCCGGCCGCATCGGCTGGGCGGGTGGCCCGGTGAACATCGCCGCGGCGTTCGGCAAGACCGAGATCACCTCGGCCGACGACTGGGAGCGCGTCGGCGTGGCCGGCTCGTTCCGCATGGGCCCGTTCACGCTGATGCTGCAGTACAACACGAGCGAGTTCCAGACGCAGGAGATCACGCAGTACGTGATCGGCGGCGTGCTGCCCTTCGGCGCGAGCACGCTGAAGGCCTCGTACGTGAAGTCCGAAGGCGACGGCGCCATCGCCACGCGCGACGCGACGCAGATCGCTCTCGGCTACCAGTACGACCTGTCCAAGCGCACGGCGCTGTACGGCAACTACGCCAGCATCTCCAACAAGGGCTCGGCGACGTACGCGATCGGTGGTGGCTCGGGTGTCCCGGGTGCCGGCCGCAAGTCGACCGGCTACGAAGTGGGCGTGCGCCACACGTTCTGACGGACCGGCAAGAGGGGTTGGCCACCGGCGCCCCTCACGACATCCTAGCGGCCGCCCTCGGGCGGCCGTTGTTCTTCTTGGGTAGAAGCGTTCGAGTGATGCTGCCATGACCCGTCGCCAGCTCCACCACGCCGCCCCAGGCGCGACCAGTACACCGACGCTGGTCGGTCGTCGCTGGTGCCGGCCGCTAGCGGCATTGCTGGCGGGCGCGCTGGTCACCGGCGGCTGCGCCTTCCGGCACGAGCCGATCGCGGCGGGCGAGGGCTGGCATCCGGTCGCGCTGCCCGGCAAGGTGCGCACGCGCTACAGCCAGGAGCGCAAGGACGGGCGCGAGGCCGTGGTGGCCCGTTCCGAGCGATCGGCGAGCCTGCTGCGAAAGCGACTGCGCGTGCCGGCAGATCGGCTCGGCGAAGTCAGCTTCTCCTGGTGGGTGGACGACCTCGTCGCCGGTGCCAGCGTGGCCGACATCGACCGCGAGGACGCCCCGGCGCGCGTGCTGTTCGCCTTCGCCGGCGACGAGCGCCGCCTGCCGGCGCGCACCCGGCTGCTGTTCGACCTGGCCGAAGCACTGAGCGGCGAGCGCCCGCCCTACGCGACGCTGATGTACGTGTGGGACGCCAACGCCCCCGTGGGCACGGTGATCGTCAACCCGCGCAGCGACCGCGTGCGCAAGATCGTCGTCGACTCCGGGCCGATGAAGCTGAAGCGCTGGCGCGATCATCGGCGCGATCTCGCCGCCGATTTCCGCCGCGCCTTCGGTGAAGACCCTGGGCCGCTCGACTCGATCGCGGTGATGAGCGACAGCGACAATACCCGCTCGAGCGCCCTCGCCTGGTACGGGGACGTGACCCTGCACTGAGCCTGCCCCGTCCGGGGCAGCGCCCTGGCTCCGCCGGCAAACGCGGGGCGATCCGCATCCATGCTCGCCTTCGTCCTTCGCCGCCTGCTGCAAGCCATCGTCGTGATGCTGACGGTGGCTTTCCTCGCCTTCATGCTGTTCCAGTACGTCGGCGACCCGGTGACGAGCCTGCTGGGCCAGGACGCCACGCAGGAGCAGCGCGAGCAGCTGCGCCGCGACCTCGGCCTCGACCAGCCGTTCCCGGTGCAGTTCGCGAAGTTCGTCGGCAACGCGGTGCAAGGCGAGTTCGGGCTGAGCCTGCGCCAGGGCCGCAAGGTCTCGACGCTGATCGCCGAGCGCTTCCCGGCCACGCTGGAGCTGGCGCTGGCGGCGGCGGTCATCGCGCTCGTCGTCGGCGTGCCGCTCGGCGTCTACGCGGCGCTCAGGCGTGGCAGCTTCGGCTCGCAGGTGGTGATGACGCTGTCGCTGCTCGGGGTGTCGCTGCCCACCTTCCTCATCGGCATCCTTCTCATCCTCTTCTTCGCCGTGCTGCTGAAGTGGCTGCCGAGCTTCGGCCGCGGCGAGACCGTGGCCCTCTTCGGGTCGAGCGCGTGGACGACCGGCCTGCTGACCCTGGACGGCTGGAAGCACCTCGTGCTGCCGGCGATCACGCTGTCGGTGTTCCAGCTGGCGCTGATCCTGCGGCTCGTTCGTGCCGAGATGCTGGAGGTGCTGCGCACCGACTACGTGAAGTTCGCGCGTGCGCGGGGCTTGCAGGACCGCGCCGTCTACTTCGGCCACGCGCTGAAGAACACGCTCGTGCCGGTGATCACGATCACCGGCCTGCAGCTCGGCTCGCTGATCGCCTTCGCCATCATCACCGAGACGGTGTTCCAGTGGCCGGGCATGGGCTTCCTCTTCATCCAGGCGGTGCAGTTCGCCGACGTGCCGGTGATGGCGGCGTACCTGTGCCTGATCGCCCTCATCTTCGTGCTCGTCAACCTCGTCGTCGACCTGCTCTATTTCGCCGTCGACCCGCGCCTGCGCATCGAGCGCCCGGCGGGCGGGCACTGACGCACCTGCACTGCAGCTCCCCTGAGACCGTGAACACCTCGGCCACCCCGGCACCCAAGGCCCCTTCGGCGTTGCAGCGCTTCTTCGACGGCGACGTCTGGCACAGCTTCAAGACCTCGCCGGTGGCGATGCTGGCCGCCGCCATCGCCTTCGTCTGCGTCTTCTGCGCCGCCTTCGCGCCGTGGGTGGCGCCGCACAACCCCTTCGACCTGGCCTCGCTCAACCTCGCCGACGCACGCCTGCCGCCGGCGTGGGCCGCCGAGGGCCGGATGCGCTATCCGCTCGGCACCGACGACCAGGGCCGCGACATCCTCTCGGCCCTCTTCTACGGTGCGCGCATCTCGCTGGCCGTGGGGCTGGCGTCGGTGCTGCTGTCGGTGGTGGCCGGCGTCGCGCTCGGCCTGCTCGCCGGCTTCGCCGGCGGCAAGATCGACGCCTTCATCATGCGCGTGTGCGACGTGATGCTGAGCTTCCCGTCGATCCTCATCGCGCTGCTGATCGACGGGGTCGGCCGTGCGATGTTCCCGAACGCGCACGACACGCTCGCCTTCGGCGTGCTGATCTTCGCCATCGCGCTTTCGGGCTGGGTGCAGTACGCGCGCACGGTGCGCGGCTCGACGATGGTCGAGCGGCACAAGGAGTACGTGCAGGCGGCGCGGGTCATCGGCGTGGCGCCGTGGCGCATCATGTTCCGTCACGTGCTGCCCAACGTCATGGGGCCGGTGCTCGTGCTGGCCACCATCCAGGTGGCGGCCGCCATCCTCACCGAGGCGACGCTGTCGTTCCTCGGCGTCGGCGTGCCGCCGACCTCGCCGTCCCTCGGCACGCTGATCCGCATCGGCAACGACTTCCTGTTCTCCGGCGAGTGGTGGATCACCATCTTCCCGGGCGTCATGCTCGTGCTCATCGCGCTCAGCGTGAACCTGCTCGGCGACTGGTTGCGCGACGCGCTCAACCCCCGCCTGCGTTGAAGCACCGCGATGGACGCCCCCTCCCCCCTGCTCGAAGTGAAGAACCTGCGCGTGGAGTTCCCCACGCGGCGCGGCACGCTGCTGGCCCTGGACGACATCTCGTTCTCGATCGCCCCGGGCGAGGTGCTCGGCGTCGTCGGCGAGTCCGGCGCCGGCAAGTCGCTCACCGGCGCGGCCATCATCGGCCTGCTGGAACCCCCGGGGCGCATTGCCGCCGGCGAGGTCCGTCTCGAAGGCCAGCGCATCGACAACCTGCCGCACGAGCAGATGCGTGCGATCCGCGGGCGCAAGATCGGCGCCATCTTCCAGGACCCGCTCACCTCGCTCAACCCGCTGTACACGATCGGCCGCCAGCTCACAGAGACCATCCAGACACACCTGCCGGTGAGCGCCGACGAGGCGCGCCGGCGCGCCATCCGGCTGCTGCAGGAAACGGGCATCCCGGCCGCCGAGCAGCGCATCGACCAGTACCCGCACCAGTTCTCCGGCGGCATGCGCCAGCGCGTCGTCATCGCGCTCGCGCTCGCCGCCGAGCCCAAGCTCATCGTCGCCGACGAGCCGACCACGGCGCTCGACGTGTCGATCCAGGCGCAGATCATCTCGCTGCTCAAGCGCCTTTGCAGGGAGCACGGCGCGGCGGTGATGCTCGTGACGCACGACATGGGCGTCATCGCCGAAACCTGCGACCGCGTGGCCGTGATGTACGCCGGGCGCATCGCCGAAATCGGCCCGGTGCACGACGTCATCAACGTGCCGGCTCACCCCTACACCGTGGGCCTGATGGGATCGATCCCGGCCATGGACGAGGACCGCGACCGCCTGGCGCAGATCGAGGGCGCGATGCCGCGCCTCACCGCCATCCCGCGCGGCTGCGCGTTCAACCCGCGCTGCCCGCAGGTGATGGAGCGCTGCCGCAGCGAACGGCCCGAGCTGATGCCGGCCGGCGCGACGCGCGCCGCCTGCTGGCGGGTCGAGGAACGCAAGGTGGCGGTGGCATGAGTGGAGACATGGGCGGCGGCACGCTGGTCGAGGTGCGCGACCTCGCGAAGACCTTCGACGTCTCCGCGCCCTGGCTGAACCGCGTCGTCGAGCGCAAGCCTCGGCAGTTCGTGCATGCGGTGGACGGCGTGTCGTTCGCCATCGAGAAGGGCAGGACGCTGGCGCTGGTGGGCGAGTCGGGCTGCGGCAAGAGCACCGTGGCGCGGCTGCTCGTCGGCCTGTACACGCCCACGCGCGGCGAGGTCGTCTTCGGCGGCCAGCGCACCGCCGACCTCGCCGGCACCGAACTGCGCACGCTGCGCCGGCGCATGCAGATGATCTTCCAGGACCCCTACGCGAGCCTGAACCCGCGCTGGAAGGTGCTGCAGATCGTCGGCGAGCCGCTGCTCGAGCACGGCCTGGCCGGCGGCGACGACGCGCTGCACGCACGCGTCGGCGAGCTGCTGGAGAGCGTCGGCCTGGCGCCGGCGGACGCCGAGAAGTTCCCGCACCAGTTCAGCGGCGGGCAGCGCCAGCGCATCAGCATCGCGCGCGCGCTCGCCACGCAGCCGGAGTTCCTCGTCTGCGACGAGCCGACCTCGGCACTCGACGTCTCGGTGCAGGCACAGGTCCTCAACATCATGAAGGACCTGCAGAAGAGCCGCGGCCTCACGTACCTCTTCATCTCGCACAACCTGGCCGTCGTGCGCCACGTCGCCGACGAAGTCGGCGTGATGTACCTCGGCCGGCTCGTGGAGATCGCGGACAAGGGTGCGCTCTTCGCGCGGCCGCGGCACCCGTACACCCGCATGCTGCTGGACGCCATTCCCGACATCCACATGACCGGCCGCCAGCGCACGCCGGTGCAGGGCGAGGTGCCCAACCCGCTGAATCCGCCGAGCGGCTGCGCCTTTCATCCGCGCTGCCCGCACGCGAACGCACGTTGCTCGGCCGAACGGCCGGCACTGAAGGAGATCCAGGGCGCGCGCGTGGCCTGCCACGCCGTGGAGGAAGGGCGGATCTAGGGCGCCACCGGCCGCCGCCCTGCGCCCACCCGCGGCTCGCGCGGGCGGCTCAGGTCTCGATGAGCCGCTCGCCGGCGAAGAGCTCAGCCACCCGCTCGCGCTCTCGCACCAGGTGCACGGCGTCGCCGTCGACCATCACCTCGGCCGCCCGCGGCCGCGTGTTGTAGTTGCTCGCCATCGCCATGCCGTAGGCTCCGGCCGACAGCACGGCAAGGTGGTCGCCCACGTGCACGGCCAGATCACGCTGGCGGCCGAGCCAGTCGCCCGACTCGCACACCGGCCCGACGACGTCCCAGCGCCGCGGCGGAAGGTGGCGACGCACCACGCAGGGCTCGATGGCCATGTAGGCGTCGTACAGCGCCGGCCGGGTGAGGTCGTTCATCGCCGCATCGACGATGCAGAAGTTCGTCACCTCGCCGGGCTTCAGGTACAGCACCTCGGTCACCAGCACGCCGGCGTTGCCCACCAGCGAGCGGCCGGGCTCGAGCAGCACCTCGCGGTGGCCGTGGCCGCGCGCGTCCATGCGCGCCAGCAGCCGCGACACGAGCACGTCGGCCGCCGGCGGCGCCTCGTCGGTGTAGGTGATGCCGAGCCCGCCGCCGACATCGACGTGGTGCAGCGGGATGCCCTCGGCCTCCACCGCCTCGACGAGATCGAGCAGCCGGTCCAGTGCGTCGAGGTACGGCTCGACCTGCGTGATCTGCGAGCCGATGTGGCTGTCGATGCCTTCGACGCGCAGGCCCGGCAGCTCCGCCGCGCGGCGGTACGTGGCCAGCGCCTCGGCGTGCGCGACGCCGAACTTGTTGCTCTTCAGGCCGGTGGAGATGTAGGGGTGCGTGCCGGCGTCGACATCGGGGTTGACGCGCAGGCTGACCGGCGCGCGCACACCGTGTGCGCGGGCCACTTCATCCAGGACCTGCAGCTCGCCGACGCTCTCGACGTTGAAGCAGCGCACGCCGGCCTCGAGCGCGGTGGCCATCTCGCCACGGCGCTTGCCGACACCCGAGAAGACGGTGCGCGACGCCCGGCCCCCGGCGGCGAGCACACGCGCCAGCTCGCCCGCGGAAACGATGTCGAAGCCACAGCCGGCCGCAGCGAAGGTCTGCAGCACGGCGAGGTTCGAGTTCGCCTTCATCGCGTAGCACACGAGATGCCGGCGGCCCGCGAGCGCCCGTGCATAGGCGGCGAGTGCGGTGCGCATCGCCGCGCGCGAGTACACGTACAGCGGGGTGCCGAAGCGCCGCGCCAGCTCGGCGAGCGCATGCCCCTCGAGCACGAGCTCCTCGTCGCGCCACGCGAGGTGCGGCGCACCGGGCAGCGAGCGGCTGGTGACGGCGCCCGCGACGTCTTGCGCGCTCATCGTGCGGGCGCCGAGGCCGGGCCCGTCGCCGCGGGCCGGGATGCCGCCGTCGCCGCCGGAGCAGCCGAGGCACCGGGCAGCACGAGCGGACCCTTCTGCCCGCAGCCGGCCGCGGCCCACCCCCCTCCCACGGCCAAGACCATGGCGGCGGCACACGCCGAGCGCCCCGATACACTGCTGCGGCGCCCGGCATTGCGATTCATGCGAGGCATTCTAGTGAGCACCCCTGCCCCGGCCACCACTCCCCCGCAGCGGGTTGCACTGACCGACGCCCAGTACCGGCGCGAGACCGAGGCCCTGCTCGCTCGCGTCGAGGCCGCATGCGATCGCTGGCTGCAGGAAGACGTCATCGACGTCGACACGCACCGCACGGGCGGCCTGCTCGAGCTGGTGTTCCCCGACGGCAGCAGGATCGTCGTCAACACGCAGCCGCCGCTGCACGAGATGTGGGTGGCGGCGCGCGCCGGCGGCTTCCACTACGGCTGGGACGGCCGCTGCTGGCGCGACACGCGCGACGGGCACGAGCTGCTGCAGATGCTCTCGCGCCAGGCGAGCGCGCAGGGCGGCCGCGAGCTCGTCTTCTGACCGCCTGGTTCTGACGTAACGGCGGCCGGCCTCGCCGGCCCGTTAGCGGCGGAACAGGTCGAGGATGCTGCTGCGCTCCTCGGTCGAAGGCACCTTCGGCGGCAGCGGGTCGTCCAGGCCGAGGCTGATGACGCCGCGACCGCCGGTGAACTCCTCGAACATCCAGTACCCGCCCTCGCCGGCCACACCGGGGGGCGGCGTCAGCGTCGCCTGCGGCACCCCGCGCAGCGCGTACTGCATGTACTCGATCCACACCGGCAACGCCAGGCCACCGCCCGTCTCGTTGGAGCCGAGCTTCTTCGGCGAGTCGTGACCGATCCACACCACCGCCGTCAGCGTCGGGTGGAAACCGGCGAACCACGCATCCATCGAGTCGTTCGTCGTGCCCGTCTTGCCGAAGATGTCGGGGCGCTTCAGGGTGGCGCTGGCGCGCGCCGCCGTGCCCGAGCGCGCCACTTCCTGCAGCAGGCTCGTCATCACGAAGGCGTTGCGCGCCGGCAGCGAGCGCATGCTCTCGTCGAGCTCGGGCGGCTTCACCTCGAGCAGCAGCTTGCCCTTGTGGTCGGTGATGCGCTGGATCAGCGTCGGCTGCACGAGGTAGCCGCCGTTGGCGAACACGCTGTACGCAACGCCCATCTGCAGCGGCGTCACCGAACCGGCACCCAGCGCCATCGTCAGGAACGGCGGGTGCTTCTCCGGCGCGAAGCCGAATGCCGGCAGCCACTGCTGCGCACGGTACGGCGTGATGTACTGCAGCACACGGATCGACACCATGTTCTTCGAACGGGCCAGCGCCGTCTGCAGCGGCAACGGGCCCGCGAATTCGTTGTCGTAGTTCTTCGGCTCCCAGGGCTGGCTGCCCGTTTCGGCGGCGTCGAAGAAGAGCGGCGCGTCG
Source organism: Rubrivivax sp. (assembly GCA_026125665.1). Classification (GTDB taxonomy): domain Bacteria; phylum Pseudomonadota; class Gammaproteobacteria; order Burkholderiales; family Burkholderiaceae_C; genus Rubrivivax. Next base: position 13,611 of record JAHCKS010000046.1, on the reverse strand, counting down.
TTGACCACCGTCGCCGGCGTGAAGCCGGCCTCCAGCGCCGCCGAGTAGATGAACGGCTTGAAGCTCGAGCCGGGCTGCCGCCACGCCTGCGTGGCACGGTTGAACTTCGTCTTGCCGAAGTCGAAGCCGCCGACCAGCGCGCGCAGCGCGCCGGTGCGCGGGTCGAGCGCGACGACGGCGCCCTGCACCTCGGGCAGCTGGCTCAGCGACCAGGCGCCGCGGGCGCCCTTCAGCGCGCGCACGACGGCACCGCGGCGGATGCGCTTGGTCGCGCCGGCGCGTTCGGCCAGGCCCGAGGTCACCGGCCGCAGGCCTTCGCCGGTGACGGTGATCGACTCGCCGTTGCCGAGCATCGCCACGACCTTGCGCGGCGAGGCCTCGAGCACGACCGCGGCGCGCAGCTCGCCGTTGTCCGGGTAGTCCGCCAGCGCGTCGGCGACCCGCGCATCGAGCTTGGCGGCGTCGGCCGGCAGGTCGACGAAGGCTTCGGGGCCGCGGTACACCTGCCGCAGCTCGTAGTCGATGAGGCCGCGCCTGAGCGCCCGCCAGGCGACCGCCTGCTCGGCGGCGCTGACCGTGACGTGCACGTTCAGCCCGCGCGTGTAGGCCTCGTCGCCGTACTGCGCATAGACGAGCTGGCGCGCCGCCTCGGCGACGAACTCCGAGTGCGCCAGCGCGTCGCTGGCGATGCGGTAGCGAAGCGGCTCGGCCAGCGCCTGCTCGTGCTGGCCCTCGGTGATGAAGCCGGCCTCGAACATGCGGTCGATGATGTAGCGCTGGCGCGCTGTCGCCCGCTTCTCGTTGTTGACCGGGTTGTAGGCCGACGGCGCCTTCGGCAGGCCGGCCAGCATCGCCGACTCGGCGATCGTCAGGTCCCTGAGCTTCTTGCCGAAGTAGATCTCCGCCGCGGCGGCGAAGCCGTTCGCCCGCTGCCCGAGGAAGATCTGGTTCATGTACAGCTCGAGGATCTGGTCCTTCGTGAGCAGGCTCTCGATCTTCAGCGCCAGCAGGATCTCGTAGATCTTGCGCGTGAAGGTCTTCTCCGTGGAGAGGTAGAAGTTGCGCGCCACCTGCATCGTGATGGTCGAGGCGCCCTGGCTGCGTGCATCGCGCAGGTTCTCCAGCGCCGCGCGGAGCACGCCCTTGAAGTCGACGCCGCTGTGCTGGTAGAAGCGCGTGTCCTCGGCGGCGAGCACGGCATCCTTCATCACCTGCGGGATGTCGGCGATGGGCGTGAAGTGCCGACGCTCCTCGCCGAACTCACCCAGTTGCACGCCATCGGCCGAGAACACGCGCATCGGCAGCTTCGGCCGGTAGTCGGTGAGGGCGGAAACCTCCGGCAGGTTCGGGTAGGCCACGGCGAGCGAGATGCCCACCAGCAGCAGCACGACCAGCGCGCCCGCCCCCAGCCCGCCCAGGGCCCAGGCCGCCCACCGGGCACCGGCGCGCAGCCAGGCCGGCCCGCGGCCCCCCGAGGCAGCGGACTTGGAATGGGGCTCGGGCTCGTCGTGGGCCATGAGGGTCCCCTGCGCAGGGAGCGGCGATTATAGGAAGGGGCCCTCGCCGGGCGCCCCGCGCCGCGGCACACGTCGACCGGCGGGGGCCCCGTCCGCGCCCTGGGGGCGCCGTGAAGTCCTCCACGTGCCCCTGGCTCGTGCCCGCCACGCCCGCGCGCCAGCACCGGCGGAGGTTGTTTCAATCCACCCCGCGCACGTCGGCCCGCAGCAACGACCCCTTACCGCTGACCGGCCGTTTTTCTTTGGACCACAAGGGGTTTACTGCTAGCATTGAAGTAACTTCTTAACAAGCCGTGACGGGAGGGTGGGCACGGCGGACAGGGTCGCCGGCACCTCCCGGGCGGCCCAAGGAGTGATCGAGTTGGGCTTTCTGGACACGCTGCTGGGGCGCAAGCACCCCGCGATGATCGGCCTGGACATCAGCTCGTCCAGCGTCAAGCTGGTGGAGCTCGCGCAGAGCAAATCCGGCGACTTCGTGCTCGAGCGCTTCGCCTCCGAGCCGTTCGAGAAGGGCTGGATCACCGACGGCCAGATCGAGAAGTTCGACGAGGTCGCTGGCGCCGTGCGGCGCGTCGTGCAGAAGAGCGGCACGAAGACGAAGAACGTCGTCATGGCCATGCCGCAGTCGGCCGTCATCACGAAGAAGATCATGCTGCCCGCCGGCCTGCGCGAAGAGGAGATGGAGCTGCAGGTCGAAAGCGAGGCCAACCAGTACATCCCCTTCTCGCTCGACGAGGTGAGCCTGGACTTCTGCGTCATCGGCCCGAGCCCGACTTCGGCCGGCGACGTCGAGGTGCTGATCGCCGCCAGCCGCAAGGACCGCGTGCAGGACCGCCAGGGTCTGGCGGAAGCCGCCGGCCTGAAGCCGGTCGTGCTGGACATCGAGTCGCACGCGTCCCGCCTGGCCATGAGCCGCGTCGTCGCGAGCCTGCCGAACGAGGGGCGCGACGCTCTTGTGGCGCTGTTCGAGATCGGCGCCGACACGACGAGCCTCAAGGTCCTGCGGGACGACGACCTTCTGTACGACCGCGACCAGGCCTTCGGCGGCGCCCAGCTCACGCAGCTCATCAGCCGCCAGTACGGCTTCTCGTTCGAGGAAGCCGAGCACAAGAAGCTGTCCGGCGACCTGCCCGAGGACTACGAGGCGGCGATTCTCGGACCCTTCGTCGACAGCCTCTCCCAGGAGATCGGTCGCGCGCTGCAGTACTTCTTCACCAGCACGCCGCATCACAAGGTGCACTACGTGATGCTGGCCGGCGGCACGGCCACGCTGCCCGGACTGAAGGACCGCGTCACCGACCTCACCGGCTTCGCCTCGAACGTGGTCAACCCGTTCGAGCACATGCAACTGGGCTCCAGCGTGCGCGAAGGCAGGCTGCGGCGCGAGGCGCCGTCCTACCTCACGGCCTGCGGGCTGGCGATGCGGAGGTTCATGCAGTGATCCTCATCAACCTGCTGCCGCACCGCGAGGAAAAGCGCCGCCAGCGCAAGCGCGCGTTCTTCGTCGGTCTCGGCGCCGCCGCCCTGGGCGGCGCGGTCGTCGTGGGGCTGTGGTACTCGGTGCTGCAGCAGATGACCTCGGCCCAGCAGTCGCGCAACGACTTCCTGAAGGCCGAGATCGCGCGCCTGGACGCGCAGATCCGCGACATCGCCAACCTGCGCGCCGAGATCGAGGCGCTGAAGGCTCGACAGGCCGCGGTGGAGAACCTGCAGACCGACCGCAACCTGCCGGTGCACCTGCTGGACGAACTGGTGCGGCAGACGCCCGAGGGCGTGTACCTGACGGCGGTGCGGCAGACCAACCAGGTCATCGCCGTCAGCGGCGTGGCGCAGACCAACGAGCGCGTTTCCGAGTACCTGCGCAACACGCTCTACAACTCGCCCTGGCTCGAGCGGCCGGAGCTGGTGGAGATCAAGGCCACCACTGTCAGCGGGCCGAACAGGGAACAGCGGCGCCTGTTCGAGTTCTCCATGCGTGTCACGCTCAAGCGGCCGCCGGCGCAAGCACCCACCGGCGCGGCGTCGGCGCCGGCCGGTGGCGCCTCGGCCGCCGCGACGCGGTCTTCCTGAGGGGCCCGACATGGCAACGAACAAGGCGTCGACCCTCGGTTTCGAGCTGACCAGTCTCTTCGACCAGGCCGCGGGCCAGTTCCGCAACCTCAACGTCAACGAGCCGGGGCAGTGGCCGACGCTGCCCAAGCTGGCGCTGTGGTTCGTCACGGTGATCGCGGTGGTCATCGTCGGCTGGTGGTTCCTGCTCCGCGCGGCGCAGGAAGAGCTCGACGGCGCTCGTGCCCAGGAGCCGCAGCTCAAGGCCACCTACCGCAACCGGCTGGGGCAGGCGGTGAACCTGGCCGAGCTGCGCAAGCAGAAGCTGCAGGTGCAGGAGTACGTGACGCAGCTGGAGAAGCAGCTCCCGGGCAAGGCCGAGATGGACGCGCTGCTGTCCGACATCAACCAGGCGGGCCTGGGCCGCGGCCTGCTGTTCGAGCTTTTCCGGCCCGGGCAGGTGCAGGTGAAGGACTACTACGCCGAACTGCCCATCTCCATCCGCGTCAGCGGCCGCTACCACGACATCGGCGCGTTCACGGCCGACATCGCCAACCTCTCGCGCATCGTGACGCTGCACAACCTGAACATCCTGCCGGCACGCGACGGCTCGCTCGCCATGGACGCCACGGCCCGCACGTACCGCTACCTTGACGCTGCGGAAGTGGCCGAACAGCAGAAGGCCAAGCAGGCGGCCGCCAAGCCGGGGGCGAAACCGTGAGCCCGCTCGGCCCTCCGGCGGCCTCGCGCCGTGGCGCGCGGCGCGGTGGTTCGTCATTGCGCGGCGGCCCGCCCTCGTTGGCCGGCCGGCCGCTGGTGGCCGGCCTGTTGGCCGCGGCCCTGCTGGCGGGCTGCGGTGCCGAGCACGAAGAACTGCAGCAGTGGATGGAGCAACAGCGGCGCGAGGTCAAGCCGAACGTCACGCCGCTGTCGCCGCCCAAGCGGTTCAACCCGCAGCCCTACGGCAGCCTGCAGGCCGTGGACCCCTTCAGCCAGCAGAAGCTGAGCGTCGCCCTCAAGCAGGAAGCGCGGCAGCCGAACTCGCTGCTCGCGGCCGAGTTGAACCGGCGGCGCGAGCCGCTGGAGGCCTTCCCGCTCGATTCGATGAGCATGGTCGGAAGCGTCAACCGGCAGGGCCGCCCGTATGCGCTGCTGCGCGTGGACAACCTGCTGTACCAGGTGAAGGTGGGCGACTATCTCGGCCAGAACTACGGCCGCATCACGCGCATCGGCGAGACCGAGATCGCGCTGCGCGAGATCGTGCAGGACGCCGCCGGCGAGTGGATCGAGCGCCCGGCGACGCTGCAGCTTTTGGAGAGGGGACGATGAACGCCGGCCGACCCACCTGCACCGAGACACCCGAGGAGACGCGCACCATGACCTACCGCTGGCGAGCCGCACGGGCTGCCCTTGCCACCGCCTTGGCCACGGTGCTGGCGGGCTGGGCGCCGGGTGCCTGGGCACAGAACGCGATCCAGTCGATCACCACGACGCAGCAGGCCGGGGCCGACGTCGTGCGCATCGAGCTCTCGGAGCCGCTGCCCGCGGTGCCGACGGGGTTCTCGATCCAGCAACCGCCGCGCATCGCCATCGACCTGCCGGGCGTGGGCAACGCGATGGGGCGCAACAGCGTCGAGGTCAACGTCGGCAACCTGCGTTCGGTGAGCGTGGCGCAGGGCAGCGACCGCACGCGGCTGGTGCTGAACCTGAAGCAGGCTTCGGGCTACAACGCCCAGATCCAGGGCCGCACGCTGCTGCTGGTGCTCGACGCCGGCGGCGGCACGCCCGTCGCGGCCGCACCCGCCGCGACGCCCGGCGCCGCACCCAGCACGCAGTTCGCCCCGCCGCAGAACACGACGCCGCAGGCCCTTCGCGACATCGACTTCCGCCGTGGCACCGACGGCGCCGGCCGCGTCATCGTCAATCTTCCGAGCAACCAGGTGGGTGTCGACATCCGCCAGCAGGGCCAGAACCTGGTCGTCGAGTTCCTGCGCTCGACGCTGCCGGAGAACCTGCGGCGGCGCCTGGACGTCACCGACTTCGGCACGCCGGTGCGCACGGTCTCCACCTTCCAGAGCGGCGACCGCGTGCGCATGGTCGTCGAGCCCACCGGCGCGTGGGAACACAGCGCCTACCAGACCGACCAGCAGTTCGTGCTCGAGGTCCGGCCGATGGTGGTGGACCCGAACAAGCTCGTGCAGGGGCCGGGGTTCCAGGGCGAGAAGCTGTCGCTGAACTTCCAGAACATCGAGGTGCGCGCGCTGCTGCAGGTCATCGCCGACTTCACGAACTTCAACGTCGTCACCAGCGACACCGTCACCGGCAGCGTGACGCTGCGCCTGAAGGACGTGCCCTGGGACCAGGCGCTGGACATCATCCTGCAGAGCAAGGGACTGGGGGTGCGCAAGAACGGCAACGTGCTGTGGATCGCGCCGAAGGACGAGCTGGCCGCCAAGGAGCAGGCCGACCTCGAGGCGCGCAAGAAGGTGGCCGAGCTCGAGCCGCTGCGCACGCAGGCGTTCCAGCTCAACTACACGAAAGCCGAGGAGGTGGCACGCGGCCTGCTCGGCACGAGCTCCGCGCAGAGCGGCGCGGGCGGCGCTGGCGCCACGACGACACGCATCCTCTCGCCGCGCGGCTCGATCATCTACGAGGCGCGCACGAACCAGCTCTTCGTCAACGACATCCCGTCGAAGCTGGAGGAGATCCAGGCCCTCATCGCCAAGATCGACATCCCGGTGCGGCAGGTGCTGATCGAGGCGCGCATCGTCGAGGCCGACGACACGTTCGGGCGGGCGCTCGGCGTGAAGTTCGGCGTCAACGACCGCCGCCTGCCGGTTCCCGGCAACGCGCTGGGCGGGGATGCGCGCTTTGCCGTCGGCGGCAACTACGCGGCCATCGGCGCGACGACCGGCCAGCCTGGCGCCGCGGCGGCATACAACGACACGCAGTTCGTCAACCTGCCGGCCAACGTCTCCGGCGCGGCCTTCGGCGGCGCGGCGGCCGGGAACTTCGCGGTGTCGCTGTTCAGTTCGTCGCTCAACCGCTTCCTCAACCTGGAGCTGTCGGCGCTCGAGTCCGAGGGCCGGGGGAAGATCATCTCCAGCCCGCGCGTCATCACCGCCGACCAGGTGAAGGCGCTGATCGAGCAGGGCACCGAGCTGCCCTACCAGCAGGCCACCTCCAGCGGTGCCACGTCGATCGCCTTCCGCAAGGCCAACCTGAAGCTGGAGGTCACGCCGCAGATCACGCCCGAGGGCAACGTCATCCTCGACGTGGACGTCAACAAGGACAGCGTCGGCATCGCCACCGTGGCCGGCTTCGCCATCGACACCAAACACGTGCGCACGCAGGTGCTGGTGGAGAACGGCGGCACGGTGGTGATCGGCGGCATCTTCACGCAGAACGAGCGCGACACCATCAACAAGGTGCCGCTGCTGGGCGACATCCCGATCCTCGGCTACCTGTTCCAGAACAAGGTGCGCTCGACGAACAAGACCGAGCTGCTCGTGTTCATCACGCCGAAGATCGTGACCGACCGCTCCGCTGCGCGCTGACCTGGCGCGGGCAGCCCCGGCCGCCAAGTGCTGGCGGCCGGACCGGGGAGTCGGCCTCTGGCCTGATACTGCGGGCGTGACCGCGCCCCTCGCCCTCTCCCTCGTCGGCATGCCCGGCTGCGGCAAGTCCACTGTCGGGCGGCAGCTGGCGCGGCATCTCGGGCTGCGCTACCTCGACAGCGACCACGAGATCGAGCGCCGTCTTGGCATGCCGATCCGCGAGTTCTTCGCCGTGCAGGGCGAACCCGCCTTCCGCGACGCCGAGGCAGACGTCATCGATGAGCTGACACAGGCGGGCGGCTGCGTGCTGGCCACTGGCGGTGGCGCGGTGCTGCGCCCGAGCAATCGCGACGCGCTGCACTCCCGCACGCATGTCTTCTACCTGCGCTCCACACCGGAGGACCTGCACCGGCGGCTGCGCCACGACACGCAGCGGCCCCTGCTGCAGGTTGCCGACCCCTTGCGCCGGCTGCGCGACCTGTACCGCGAGCGCGACCCGCTGTACCGCAAGACAGCGCACTTCGTCGTCGAGGCCGCTCGCCCGTCGGTCGGGGCGCTGGTCGGCATGGTGTTGATGCAGCTCGAGCTCGCCGGCCTCGTCAGCCCCGAGCGGGTGCCTTCGCCGGTTGGCCCGGGTGGCCCGCCGCGTTGAGCGCGGTGCGGCCGGGGGTGGCCTGCCGCGCCGTACACTGCCGCAGTCATGGCGCCTCACGCCCCCGCAGCCGCCGAGGACCCGTCGCTCCTGACGGCCGGGCCGCCGCCGCACGACGGATCCACGGGGCGCTGCGTGGTCGAAGTCACCACGCCAGCCAGCCGCTACGAGATCCGCATCGGCCGCGGCCTGCTCGCCGAGCCCGGCTCGTGGGCGGGACTGCCTGCCGCCGCCGACGGCGTGATCGTCAGCAACACGACCGTCTGGCCGATCCACGGGCCGGCGCTCTGCGCGGCCATCGCGCCACGGCATCGCCAGGTCACGCACGTGCTGCTCGCCGACGGCGAGGAACACAAGGACTGGAGCTCGCTGCAGACGATCTACGACCACCTGCTGCGCACCGGCTGCGACCGCAAGACGCTGCTCTACGCCCTGGGCGGCGGCGTCGTCGGCGACATCACCGGCTTCGCGGCGGCCACCTACATGCGCGGCGTGCCGTTCGTGCAGGTGCCCACGACGCTGCTGGCCCAGGTGGACAGCTCGGTCGGCGGCAAGACGGCCATCAACCACCCGCTCGGCAAGAACATGATCGGCGCCTTCCACCAGCCGGTGCGGGTGCTGTGCGACCTGGACACGCTGTCCACGCTGCCCGCGCGCGAGTTCGCGGCCGGCCTGGCGGAGATCATCAAGTACGGCCCGATCCACGACGAGGGCTTCCTCGGCTGGATCGAGGCGAACCTCGATGCGCTGCTCGCGCGCGAGCCTGCAGCGCTCGCGCGTGCGGTGCAGCGCTCCTGCGAGATCAAGGCCGAGGTCGTCGGCGCCGACGAGCGCGAGAGCGGGCTGCGCGCCATCCTGAACTTCGGCCACACCTTCGGCCACGCCATCGAAGCCGCACTGGGCTACGGCCGCTGGCTGCACGGCGAGGCCGTGGGCTGCGGCATGGTGCTGGCCAGCCAGCTGTCGGCCGACCTCGGCCTGGTGCCGGGCGGTTTCGTCGAGCGCATGCGCCGCCTCGTGCAGCGCGCCGGCCTGCCGACGGCCGCGCCGGCCTTCCCCTCCGAGCGCTGGCTGGAGCTGATGCGCCACGACAAGAAGGCCGAGGCCGGCGAGATCCGCTTCGTGCTCGTCGACCGTCCAGGGCACGCCGTCGTGCGGGCGGCGCCCGACGAACGCGTGCTGGCCGCGATCCGCCGCCACAGCGCGACGGGGCCGGGCGGCCCGCCGCCGGCGTGAACACGCCGGGCGGCCCGCAGGCATCGGCCTCGCCGCCACTCCTCATCACTCCACCGGCCCTGGCGCCGTGGGCCTGCGCGCCGCAGGCCTCGCGCGGCCGGCGCGTGCCGGAGCCGCCTGCGCCGACGCGCAACGAGCACCAGCGCGACCGCGACCGCATCGTGCACAGCACGGCCTTCCGGCGCCTCGTCTACAAGACGCAGGTTTTCGTCAACCACGAAGGCGACCTGTTCCGCACGCGACTGACGCACTCGCTCGAAGTGGCGCAGGTAGCCCGCTCGGCGGCGCGCGAGCTGCGCCTGCACGAGGACCTGGCCGAGGCCATCGCGCTGGCGCACGACCTCGGCCACACGCCGTTCGGCCACGCGGGCCAGGACGCGCTGCACGCCTGCATGGCCGAGCACGGTGGCTTCGAGCACAACCTCCAGAGCCTGCGCGTCGTCGACGGGCTGGAGCAGCGCTACTTCGCCTTCGACGGCCTGAACCTGACCTTCGAGGCCCGGGAAGGCATCCTCAAGCACTGCTCGCCGCGCAACGCCCGGCGTCTTCTCGCCGCCGAGCCCGACGGCCCGGCACGCCGCTTCGTCGACGGCGGCCAGCCGGGGCTCGAGGCACAACTGGTCAACCTCGCCGACGAGATCGCCTACTGCACGCACGACATCGATGACGGCCTGCGTTCCGGCCTGCTGCGGGTGGAAGCGCTGCGCGAGGTGCCCTTGTTCGAGCGCGCGCATGCGCAGGCGCTGGCACGGCGGCCGGCCGGGCTCGCCGCGGGTGCCGGCCGCCGGCTCGTCTTCGAGACGCTTCGCCGGCTGCTCGCGCACCTGGTCGCCGACGTCGTGCAGCACAGCGAAGCGGCCTTGCGGGCGGTGCGTCCGGCCGACGTGGACGACGTGCGGCGCCTGGCGCAGCCGCTGGTGGGCTTCTCGCCGGCCTGCCGGGCCGCGCTCGACGAGCTCAAGCGCTTCCTCTTCCAGGCCCTCTATCGCCACCCGCAGGTCGAGCAGACGACGGCGACGGCGCGCGACGTGGTCGCGGAGCTCTTCCGCGCCTACGTCGGTCGGCCCACCGAGATGCCGCCCGACTTCGCCGGCGCCGCAGACCGCCCGCGCGCCGTGGCCGACTACATCGCCGGCATGACCGATCGGTTCGCGCTGCGCGAGCACGAACGGCTCAGCGGGCGGCGCGCCTTTCCCGCGCTGTGACCCCGTGGCTCGCCAGTCACGCCTCGTCCTGCCCGGCCTGGCGCACCTGGTGGTGCTGCGCGCGCTGACCGGCGTGCACCCCTGCCCCACGTGGGACGACCGGCAGCGGTTCCTCGAGATCCTGCATGACGCCTCGGCCGGCAGCACCGTGCAGTGGCACGCGTACGCCACCCTGCCGGGCGAAGTGCGACTCCTGGCCACACCTGCAGCAGCGCAGGCGCTGTCGCACTGGGTCCAGACGACCGGCCGGCGCTATGTCGGCGCCTTCAACCGCCGGCACGGTCGCGTCGGGACGTTGTGGGCCGGCCGCTTCAGATGCGCGCCGCTCCAGCCCGGTGCGTGGACGCTGCGGGCCCTGCGCTACGTCGACGGCGCGGCCCCGGGTGACCCCTCCGCCACGAGCGGGCGGCAGCGATGCGGCGGCAGCCGCGACTGGCCGCTCGTCGATCCGCCCGAGTACTGGTCGCTCGGCAACACCCCATTCGAACGCGAACGCGCCTACGCGCTCCAGCTGGCCGAGCCGCTCCCGGCAGCCGCGGTCCAGCGCCTCGAGCGCTGTGTCGACGGCGGCTGGGTGTGCGGCGAGGCGGCCTTCATCAAGGGCCTGACCTTGCCGGGCAGGCGCCTGCCCACGCCGCGGCCGCGTGGTCGCCCGCGCCGCGCTGCCTGACCGGGCCCGCGCTCCCGGTCAAGCTCCGGCTGACGCTCCACGGCGGTTCACGGCCGCCCCGAAGCGCGTCGATCCCGGTGCTATCGCACCGGTTGAGCGCTGTCATGTGTCCCCAATAAATCATCTCGAACGGATGGGTACCTCCATATAGTGTTCTGACCCTGTTTTAATCCGTTGCCCACAATGCTGCGCTGCGATAGCCTTCGCCGTTCCTGCGCCCGCAGACCTGGAGTCCGACATGGCCGATCGCGTCCCCCACCCTGCGCCCGACACCTGCGAGCGCGAACGCGCCGCGCGCGAAGGTCTGTACCAGCCGGCGCACGAGCACGACGCCTGCGGTGTCGGCTTCGTCGCGCACATCAAGGGGCAACGCGCGCACGGCATCGTCGAGCAGGGGCTGAAGATCCTCGAGAACCTCGACCATCGCGGCGCAGTGGGCGCGGACAAGCTGATGGGCGACGGCGCCGGCATCCTGATCCAGATCCCCGACGACTATTACCGCGCCGAGATGGCGCGTGCCGGCGTGACCCCCGACGGCAGCATCGGCGTGAAGCTGCCGCCGCCGGGCGAATACGGCGTCGGCATGATCTTCCTGCCGAAGGAACACGCGTCGCGCCTGGCCTGCCAGCAGGAGCTCGAGCGCGCCGTGAAGACCGAGGGCCAGGTGCTGCTCGGCTGGCGCGACGTGCCGGTCGACCGCGAGATGCCGATGAGCCCCGCGGTGCGCGCCAAGGAACCGGTGATCCGCCAGATCTTCATCGGCCGCGGCGACGACGTCATCGTGCCCGACGCGCTGGAGCGCAAGCTCTACGTGATCCGCAAGACCGCGAGCGCCGCCATCCAGCGCCTGAAGCTCACGCACAGCCGCGAGTACTACGTGCCGAGCATGAGCTGCCGCACGGTCATCTACAAGGGGCTGCTGCTCGCCGACCAGGTAGGCCAGTACTACCTCGACCTCAAGGACGAACGCGTCGTCTCGGCCTTCGCGCTCGTGCACCAGCGCTTCAGCACGAACACCTTCCCCGAGTGGCCGCTCGCGCACCCCTACCGCTTCGTCGCGCACAACGGCGAGATCAACACGGTGAAGGGGAACTTCAACTGGATGCGCGCGCGTGAAGGCGTGATGAAGTCGCCCGTGCTCGGCGACGACCTGAAGAAGCTCTACCCCATCAGCTTCGAGGGCCAGAGCGACACCGCCACCTTCGACAACGCGCTCGAGCTGCTGGTGATGGCCGGCTACCCGCTGGCGCACGCGGCGATGATGATGATCCCCGAGGCGTGGGAGCAGCACGAGGGGATGGACGAGCGCCGGCGTGCCTTCTACGAATACCACGCCTCGATGCTCGAGCCCTGGGACGGCCCGGCGGCGATGGTCTTCACCGACGGCAAGCAGATCGGCGCCACGCTCGACCGCAACGGCCTGCGCCCAGCGCGCTACATCGTCACCGACGACGACCTCGTCGTCATGGCCAGCGAGTCCGGCGTGCTGCCCATCCCGGAGAGCCGCATCGTCAGGAAGTGGCGGCTGCAGCCGGGCAAGATGTTCCTCATCGACCTCGAGCAGGGCCGCATCGTCGACGACGAGGAGCTGAAGCACCAGTTCGCCAACGCCCGCCCGTACCGGCAGTGGATCGAGAACGTGCGCGTGCGGCTGGACGCCATCCCCGCCGAGGGCGAACGCCCTGTCTTCACCGAGAGCCTGCTCGACCGCCAGCAGGCCTTCGGCTTCACGCAGGAGGACCTGAAGTTCCTGCTCGCGCCGATGGCCGCGCAGGGCGAGGAAGCCGTCGGCTCGATGGGCAACGACAGCCCCCTGGCGGTGCTGTCGGACAAGAACAAGCCGCTGTTCAACTACTTCAAGCAGCTCTTCGCGCAGGTGACGAACCCGCCGATCGACCCGATCCGCGAGGCGATCGTCATGAGCCTGAACAGCTTCATCGGGCCGAAGCCGAACCTGCTGGACATCAACGCCGTCAACCCGCCGATGCGGCTGGAAGTCGGACAGCCCGTGCTCGACTTCGACGACATGGTGCGGCTGCGCTCGATCGAGAAGCACACCAACGGCAAGTTTCGAAGCTACGAGCTCGACATCACCTACCCGCTCTCCTGGGGCGCCGAAGGCGTCGAGGCCAAGCTCGCTTCGCTGTGCGCCGAGGTGGTGGACGCGCTGAAGACCGGCCACAACATCGTCATCATCACCGACCGCCACGCCAACCGCACGCAGGTGGCGATCCCGGCCCTGCTGGCGCTGTCGGCCGTGCACCACCACCTCGTGCGCGAGGGGCTGCGCACCACCGCCGGCCTCGTCGTGGAGACCGGCCGGGCCCGCGAGGTGCATCACTTCGCCGTGCTCGCCGGCTACGGCGCCGAGGCCGTGCACCCCTACCTCGCGATGGAGACGATCGCCGAGTTGCAAGGCGCGCTGCCCGGAGAGGTGGATGCCGACAAGGCCATCTACAACTACATCAAGGCCATCGGCAAGGGGCTCTCGAAGATCATGTCCAAGATGGGCATCAGCACGTACATGTCGTACTGCGGCGCCCAGATCTTCGAGGCCATCGGCCTGAAGGCCGACTTCGTCGAGAAGTACTTCCGCGGCACCGCCACGCAGGTGGGCGGCATCGGCGTGTTCGAGGTCGCCGAGGAGGCCATCCGCATGCACCGCGCCGCCTACGGCGACGACCCGACGCTGGCGACGATGCTCGACGCCGGCGGCGAGTACGCG
>JAHCKS010000045.1 GCA_026125665.1 Rubrivivax sp. | reverse complement strand
TCAACGGCAGCATCACGGGCACGGTCAGGATCAGGATCGCGACCTGATCCATGAAACAGCCCAGCACCAGGTAGATCAGGATGATCGCGGCCATGATGAGCCAGCGGTCGACCGGCCAGCCACCGACCGCGGCCACGAACTGCTGCGTGGTCTGCGTCAGGGTGAAGAAGTAGCCGAAGACGTGTGCGCCGAGGATGATCATGATGATCATGCAGGTCGTCTGCGCGGCGCGCAGCAGCGCGTGGCGGGTGGCGCTGAAGTGCGCCTTGCCGCGCAGCAGCGCGATCAGGAACGCGCCGAAGGCGCCGATGCCCGAAGCCTCGGTGGGCGTGGCGACGCCCAGGTAGATGACGCCGGTGACCCCCGTGAACAGCACGAGCATCGGCCAGACGACGCGCAGCGAACTGAACTTCTCGCGCCAACTGTACGCACGCCCGCGCGGCGCGCGGGAAGGGTCCTGCCAGACCAGCAGCATCACGGTGAGCGCAATCGCCAGCGTCACCAGCAGGCCGGGCACGACGCCGCCGATCAGCAACCGGCCGATGCTCACGTCGGCGATGATGCCGTACAGCACCAGCGCGATGCTGGGCGGGATCAGCATGGCCAGCGTGCCGGAGATGGCCACGGCGCCGCAGGCCAGCTTGGGCTCGTAGCCGGCCTTCAGCATCGCCGGGATGCTGGTCGATGCCAGGGTTGCCGCGGAAGCCGTGGACGACCCGGAGATCGCGCCGAAGCCGGCACCGGCGAACGCGGTGGCCACGCCCAGACCGCCGCGCACGCGCCCGACCCAGGCGGATGCGGCCTTGAACAGATCGTCCGCGACGCCGCTGATGATCACGAACTCGGCCATCAGCAGGAACATCGGCACGGTGATCAGCTCGTAGGAACTGGCGGCCGACAAGGGCGCCGTGTCCAGGATGCCCAGCAGCATGCGCAGGCCGCCCAGTGCATACAGCCCGGCCGCGCCGGCGATGGCCAGCGCAAAGCCCACCGGCGTGCCGATGGCCAGCAGCAGGAGCAGCAGCAAGGTGATGGTGGCTGCGAGCATGTCAGGCCCCGGGGGCCGTGCCGGCCTGCTCCCCGGCGGTGGTGCCGACCGCGACCTCGGAGCCGTCGCCGATGGCCGCGGCGAGCGACCCCAGCGAGAAGAGCAGCCGCAGCAGCAGCAGGCCCGCGCCGATGGGCACGAACACCGCGGTCGCCCAGGTCGGCCACGGGATCGCGCCGGCCACGACGGCATCGGCCTGCCAGCTGTCCCGGACCTTGAGGCTGCCCTGCACGACGATGGCTAACAGGACCACCGCCGTGAGGGCGTTGCCGAGCAGTTCCATGGCGTGCCTGACGCGCGGCTGCCAGCGCACCAGCAGGATGTCCACGCGGACGTGGTGGCCGTCGCGCTGCGTCGCCGACAGCGCGAGGAAGAAGACGGCGACCATGAGGTACAGCGAGATCAGGTCGTACGACCAGGCCAGCGGGGCGTTCAGCAGGTAGCGCATCGCCACGTCGGCGAAGACGATGATCATGATCGCGAACAGGCAGGCGCTCGCGCCCCAGCCGCACGCCGTCTCGAGTGCGGAGATGGCTCGATGCGCCGCCTGCAGCGCCGGCCTGCGCCGAGGCGGCGCCGCTTCAGCGCCCATCGCGGACTCCGTACGCGGTGGCCTGCAACGCGGGGCGCGCAGGCCCGGTGGCGGCGGCGATGGCAAGCGGGTTCATGGTGGTCCTTGCGACGTTGTCCTGTCTACTGGCCGAGGTACACCTCGCGCACGTGCCGGTCCTCGCGCAGGGCGGTGGCCGCGCCTTCCAGCGCGATGGTTCCGTTCTCGAGGACGTAGGCGCGGTCGGCGAAGTCCAGCGCGGCGTGCACGTCCTGCTCGACGAGCAGGATCGTGAGACCGGCCCGCCGAAGCTTGCCGAGCGCGAGATACAGCTCCTCCACGACCACCGGCGCCAGCCCGAGCGAGGGCTCGTCCAGCATCACCAGTCGGGGCTTCGCCATCAGGGCGCGGCCGATCGCCAGCATCTGCTGCTGGCCCCCGGAAAGCGAGCCTGCGGCGGCACGCGCCTTGTCGCGCAGCATCGGAAAGAGCGACCAGACTTCGTCGATCGCCGCGCGGCGCTCGGCGCTGCCGGCCAGCGGCGTGCCGCCGACCATCAGGTTCTCCTCGACGGTGAGTTGCGCGAACACATGGCGCGCTTCGGGAACGTGCAGCAGGCCGAGCAGAGGAATCGCGTGCGTCTGCAGCCCGGTCAGCGGGCGCTGCTCGAAGCGCACGCCGCCGCCGCGTGGGACGAGCAGCCCGGAGATCGTGCGCAGCAGCGTCGACTTGCCGGCGCCGTTGGGTCCCAGCACCGCCACCACCTCGCCGGCATCGACGCGCAGCGACACGCCGTGCAGCACCTCGAGGTTGCCGTAGCCCGCACGAAGATCTTCGACGACGAGCATGCCTATCTTCCCGGCGCAGCCGCGCCGAGGTAGGCGCGGATCACCTGCGGATCGGACGCCACGGCCGACGGCGTGCCGCTGGCGAGCAGGCGGCCGGCGTCGAGCACGACGAGCCGGTCGCAGATGTTCATCACCGCCCGCATCACGTGCTCGATCAGCACGATGGTCAGCCCTTCGTCGCGCAGGCTGCGCAGCAGCCGCAGCGCGGCGTCGGTCTCGCGCGGCGTGAGGCCGGCCATCGACTCGTCGAGCAGCAGCACCGTCGGCCCGGTGGCCAGTGCGCGCGCGACCTCGAGTCGGCGCTGTTCGGCCAGCGTCACCTCCGCGCAGAGGGCGGCGCGCCTTTCCCACAGCCCGGTGCGCACGAGCACGGCCTGCGCCACCCCGAGGGCTGCCGCCATGCGGTGACGCACCAGCGCCGCGGTGAGCACCGTATCGAACACGGTCAGGGTCGGGAACGACTGCGTGATCTGGAAGGTGCGGGCGATGCCGCGCCGGCAGATCTCGTGCGGTTCCAAGCCGTCGATGCGTTCGCCCCCATAGCGCACTTCGCCTGCGCTCGGCCGCTGGAAGCCCCCGAGGATCGAGAACATCGTCGTCTTGCCGGCGCCGTTGGGTCCGATGAGCCCCAGGATCTCGCCGCGGCGAACGGTGAACGACACGTCGTGCAGCGCCTGCAGTCCGCCGAAGCGCTTGCCGATGCCCGCCACCTCGACCAGTGTGTCGCTGTCGATGGGCGTCGGGGCACGCGGCGGCCCGACGACGGCCGACGCAGGTTCGGAGCCCTGCGCGTCGGCGGGCCTCGGGGGGCGACGCGACTGCAGCATCCTGCGCACCCCGCCGACCACGCCGCCGGGCCACAGCAGAATGACCGCGACGAGCGCTGCTCCGTAGGCGAAATGGTGCAGTTCCGCCGCCGCGCCGCCGCCCAGCGCGAGGCGCAGCGCTTCGCCCAGCGGCACCAGCAGGAGCGGGCCGACGACCGGCCCGAGCTGGGTGCCGGCACCGCCGACCACGGCGAACAGCAGGATCTGGATCGCCACGTCCACGCCCAGCACCGAATGCGGATCGATGTAGCCGATCTGCTGTGCATAGAAGGTGCCGGCGACGGCGGTCGCGAATGCGCTTACGGCGAGCGCTTCCTGCTTGACCCGGAACAAGCTGACGCCGGCGGCGGCCGCAGCATCCTCGTTGTCGCGCACGGCGCGCCAGAAGTAGCCTCTGCGGCCTTGGTACAGCAGCGCAACGACGAGCAGGGTCGCGCTCGCCAGGACTGCGATGGTCAACAGATAGCCGGCCGGGTGGTCGAAGCGCAGGTTGGACAGCGAGGACGGGGCGTTGACGTACAGACCGTTCGTGCCGCCGAGCGCACGCATGCCGTTGACGCTGAACTGCAGCACGAATCCCGCCGCCATGGTCAGCAGTGCGAACACCAGATGGCTCAGCCGCCAGCGGAACGGCAGGTAGCCGACGCACCAGCCCGCGGCGGCGGCCAGCGCGCCGCCGGCGAGCATGCCGAGCCATGGGTTGACGCCGTACCTGGCCGCGAGGAAGGTCGAGGTGTAGGCCCCGATGCCGAAGAACGCGGCGTTGCCGAACGAGATCTGGCCGACCATGCCGCCGACCGCATTCCAGGCCACGCACAGGTGCACCCACATCAGCACCGTGGTGGCGACGCTGACCCAGTAGGGATTGCCGCCCAGCAGTGCGGCGCCGACCACGCACCAGATCAGCAGCAGCGCGAGGGCCGCCTCCGTGCGGCGGCCGCGGCGCCCCGGTGGCGTCACGCGATGCTCCCGCGCCCGAACAGACCCCGCGGTCTGAACAGCAGCGTCAGCGCGAACAGGATGTAGATCACCGCCGGCGCCAGTGCGCTGTCGAACGCCGCGCCTGCCAGCGACTCGGCCAGGCCGATCATCAATCCGCCGACGAACGCGCCCTTGAGGTCGCCGAGGCCACCGAGCACCACGATGAGCAGCGACAGGATGCTGAACTGCACGCCGGTGGTGGGCGTGACGTGGAAGAAGGTCATCAGGCTGCCCGCAGCCAGGGCGAGCAGCGCGATGCTGGCCGCGAACACCATCTTCTGCAGCCTCGGCACGGCCACGCCGCACAGCCGCGCCATCACGGGGTCCTGCGCGGTGGCGCGGATGCGGACGCCGGTCTCCGTGCGCGCGAGGAACCACGCGACCGCGGCACACGCCAGCACCGACACGGCGAACGCCACGAGCAGCGGCACGCCGACGACGATGCCGCGACCCAGCGGCAACGTGCTGCTCTCGAACGAAGTGCGCACGTTCATCAGATCGGCGCCGAAGATCATCAGCGCGGCGCTCTGGATCATGAACGACACGCCGATCGTGAGCTGCGCCTGCATCAGCGCACTCGAGCCGAGCAGCGGCCGGATGAGCGCTGCGAAGAGCCCCCATCCCAGCACGCCCATCAGCGGCACGAGCAGCAGCGTCGATGCATAGGGGTGCAGGCCGAGCGCCTGGTTGAGCACGACCGTGCCGTACATCGCGACCAGCAGCAGGTCGCCGTGGGCGAAGTTGAGCACCCGCATGACGCCGAAGACGAGGGCGAGCGCGAGCGCAACGAGCGCGTAGATGCCGCCCATCAGCAGGCCCGAGACCGCGGCTTGCAGCGCGAGGTCGAGCGTCATGCGCGGCTCGAAAGACAACGCCCGCTTCAGCGCTGCGCAGGCAGCGGCGCGCGCGCGGCGACGTCCTTTGGCCAGACCGTGACCTTGCGCGTGCCGCCGTCCTGCCACTGCGCGACGAGCGAACGCGCGCCGACGTTGCGCCCCTGGGCGTCGAATTCGATCGATGCGAACGGCGTGATCGTGGCCTCGCCGGGAATCTTCAACGCCCGCAGGGCACCGCGCAACGATTCGCGGTCGAGGCTGCCGCCCTTGGTCGCGAGCGCCGCCTTGAGTGCCGCGTACACGGTGTAGGCGCCGCGGTAGCACAGCGACGCGTAGCTGCTCGGCAGCGTGCCGAACTGCTTTTGATAGGCCTCGACGAACCGCCTGGCACGCGGCAGGTCAGGATTGAAGTAGTCGATCGTGCTCAGGCGCAGCTTCTCGATGAAGGCCGGATCGACCAGCGTCGGGATGCGCGGATCGCCGGGGCCGCCGCCGATGCCGACCACGTACGGCGTGAAGCTGATCTGCTGCATCGCCTTCAGGCCGGCGACGACGTCCTCGGTGTAGCCGGCCCAGACGACGACGTCCGCGCCCGCCTGCTCGACCTTCTTCACCTGAGGCAGCAGATTGCGCTCGGCGCGGTTGTACGAGACTTCGACGACCGGCGCGATGCCCTTGTCCTTGAGCAGCTTGCGCGACGCCTCGATGGTGCCTGCACCGCGCGGGCTGTCCTCGAACAGGAAGCCGAGCTTGAGCGGCTTGCCGGCGTTCTGCGACGCCAGGTATTCGACGAACGAGGTGACCGCGCGCGCCTCATCGTCGCCGGTGATCTGGTCGGAGAAGTACCAGCCGTAGCCGCGCTGCAGGATGTCGGCGGCGACGGCGGCCGAGTTGAGGAAGGGCACCTTGAATTGCTCGGCGAACTGCGCGCCGGCGGCGGTGGCGGCGCTGACCTCGCAGCCGAGCACCAGCGGCGCGTTCTCCAGCCGCGCCAGGCGCTCGAGTTCGCGGCGCATGACGTCGGGCTTGCCCTGCGTATCGACCATCTTCAGTTCGAGCTTGCGCCCGAGCACGCCGCCGTCCTCGGCGATGTGCCGCATCGCGATCTCGAGGGCTTTCACGGAATCCTGGCCGATCACCGATGTGGCGCCGCTCATCGGCGTGACGACCGGGATGGAGATCGTGGCCGGATCGGCCGCGCCGGCGGCGCGGGCGGCCAGCAGCAAGGCCGCAGTGAGCAGCAAGGCCGCGGTGAGCAGCGCGCGGGAGTTCGATCGCGGTGCGCTTCGGGTCATGGAAGTCTCCTGGCGGTTCCGTCGAGGCTCGCGCCTTCGGGCCCGGCGCGCATGGCAGGTCGCCTAGACTAACTGACGCTTGTTAGCGCGGGGCCTAAGGATTGCCCTGATGGACGGCGCGCCTGCAGTGCGGATCGTGGCCGGCAGGCTCGGTCCGCCGCGCGTCAAAGCGCTCGTGCCGCCGGCATGCAGCCGGCGGTCGGTTCGGTCGATACGGAAACTCCTGAGGAGACAGTCCATGGGCGGCAATCTGCAAGGCAAGGCGGTGGTGGTGACAGGGTCGGGACGCGGCATCGGGCGCGCGGTGGCGCTGCTGATGGCCAAAGAAGGCGCGAGCGTCGTGGTCAACGACCCCGGCGGCGACCGCAGCGGCGCGGGCTCGGACCGCGCCGTCGCCGACGGCGTCGTCGCCGAGATCACCGCCGCGGGCGGACGCGCCAGCGCGAACTACAACTCGGTGACGGACTACAACCAGGCCGCCGAGATCGTCAAGCAGTGCGTCGATCGCCACGGCAAGCTCGACTGCGTCGTCAACGTCGGCGGCTTCCTGCGCGAACGAATGGTCTGGAACATGGGCGAGGACGACTGGGACGCGGTCATCACGGTCCACCTCAAGGGGCACTGGAACATCTGCCACCACGCGTCGCGCGTCATGCGCGGCCAGCGCTCGGGACGCATCGTCAACTTCTCGTCGGACGCGTTCAAGGGCTCGGTCGGGCAGTGCAACTACTCGGCGGCCAAGGGCGGGATCATCAGCCTGACGCGCTCCTTGGCGCGCGAGCTCGGGCGCTTCGGCGTCACCGCGAATGCCATCTGTCCGCTGGCGGCGACGCGCATGACGATGAACGACAAGGTCATCGAAGGCATGAAGAAGCGCCTGGAGATGGGCCTCGTCAGCCAGGCGATGTACGACAGCATCATGGCCATGCCCGGGCCCGAGTTCATCGCGCCGATGGTCGCCTACCTGGCGACCGACGCGGCCGCCGACGTGAACGGCCAGGTCTTCCACGTCGAGAAGGGCAAGATCCACACGTATGCCGAGCCCGTCGAGGCGCGCGCACTGTGCAAGTTCGAGGCCGCCGGCATGTTCTCGGTCGACGAACTCATCCAGTCGGTCCCGACGACGCTGATGTCCGGCATCCCGAACATCGCGCCGCCGCAGCCCGAGAAGGAGGCGTGAGGCGACACGGACACGACGCGCGCGCTTGCCGAGGTGCAGAAGCCGGGGCCGGCGTTGCCTGCGCGCCGCGCTCGCGTCTGCCCTGCAGGCGTTCCGCTGGGTCGCGGGCCTGCCGGCGACCGCGTGCCCGGCGCTACGCCTTGAAGCGGCTGCGGAAGTCGGGCTTGCGCTTCTCGAGGAAGGCGCGCACGCCTTCCTTCGACTCGTCGGTCTCGTAGTACAGGCTGAGCGCCTGCATGCCGAGGCTGCCGATGCCGCGGATGTGCTCGGTGGACGCGTTGAACGACCGCTTGGCGATCGCGATAGCGGTCGGGCTCTTCTCGACCAGCTCGCGGCCCCACTTGGCGACCTCGGCGTCGAGCTGGTCGTGCGGCACGACGATGTTGCACAGCCCCATCGCCAGCGCTTCTTGCGCGCCGTAGCGGCGGCACATATACCAGATCTCGCGCGCCTTCTTCTCGCCGACGACGGCGGCCAGGTAGGCCGTGCCCCAGCCCGGATCGACCGAGCCGACCTTGGGGCCGACCTGGCCGAACACCGCCTTGTCGGAGGCGATGGTCATGTCGCACAGCGTGGCGATGACGTTGCCGCCGCCGATCGCATAGCCCTGCACGCGCGCGATCACCGGCTTGGGCACGTCGCGGATGGCGCTGTGCAGCTCCTCGATGGGCAGGCCGGCGGTGCCGCGGCCGTCGTACTGGCCGGAGTGCGCCGACTGGTCGCCGCCGGTGCAGAAGGCGCGGTCGCCGGTGCCGGTGATCACGATGGCGGCGATCTTCTTGTCCCAGCCTGCCTTCATCATGGCGTGCAGCATCTCTTCGATCGTCTGCCCGCGGAAGGCATTCATCACCGATGGCCGGTTGATCGCGATGGTCGCGATCCGGTCGCGCTCTTCGTAGACGATGTCGGTGTAGTCCATCCGTGCGCCCCTTCAACCAATCATGCTGTAGCCGCCGGAGACGCTGAGCACCTGGCCGGTCACGTGACCGGCTTTGCTCGAAGCGAGAAACACCACCGCATTGGCCACGTCCTGCGGCCGCCCCACCTTGCGCAGCGGCATGGCCTTGGCGGCCTTCTCGATCTGCTCGGGCGTGAACATGCTGTCGGCGTTGGTCCACATGCTGTTGCCGCCGACTTCATCGGAGGTGGAGGGAATGGTGACGCCGGGGCAGACGACGTTGCAGCGGATGCCGTAGCGGCCGTTTTCCTTGGCGATCGTCTTCATGAAGCTGTTGACGGCGGCCTTCACGCCACCGTACACGGCTTCGCGCGGCTCGCCCTGGCGGCTGGCGTCGGAGCTGATCGAGACGATGGCGCCGCCGTTCTGCTTGACCATCAGATCCAGCCCGGTCTTGGTGCAGTTGAGCACGCCGACGTAGTTGATGTCGATCACCTTGCGCCAGAAGTCCGGCGTGGTCTGGGTGAAGAACATCAGGTTGTCCCAGCCGACGTTGTTCACCAGCACATCCACGCGGCCGTGCTTGTCACTCGCCGCCTTGAACATCGCCTGCACCTGCTCGAGGTTGGTGACGTCCGTCTTCACGACCTGCACCGACGCAGCGCCGAGCTTGGTGGCGAACTCGGCCGTCTTCTCGGCCTGCTGGGTGTCGATGTCGCCCACGGTGATGTGGGCGCCTTCGCCGGCGAAGGCCAGCACGATCGCGCGGCCGATGTTCGAGCCACCGCCGGTGACGATCACCGACTTGTTCTTCAGTTCCAGATCCATGGGGTCACCTTTCGTCGAGGGTCCGCGCCCGCTGCGCGGTACAGGCGCCCAGTATATCGGCCAAACAGTTGTTAGGTCGGCCGGATCCGGTTCATTCGATCTTGATGCCAGCGGCCTTGATCAGCTTGCCGAAGCGGTCGAGGTCGGCCCGGACCAGCGCGTCGAAGTCGGCGGGCGGGCGATACGCCGCGTCGAGCCCCTGGTCGGCGAGCTGCTGCCTGACATCGGGCAGGGCCAGGATGCGGCCGATCTCCGCCGACAGCTTCTCGACGATAGGCTTCGGCGTGCCCGCCGGCGCCATGACGCCGAACCAGAGCTGGAAGTCGTAGGCCGGCAATCCGGCCTCGGCAAACGTGGGGACATCGGGCAGTGTCGCCAAGCGCCGGCTGCCGGTGATGGCGAGCGCCTTCAGCCGCCCCGACTTGATGTGCGGCAACGAGGTCACCGGCGTATCGAAGTTGAGCTGGATCTGCCCGCCGATCAGGTCGGTGAGCGCGGGCGCGGTGCCCTTGTAGGGCACATGTTGCATCTTCACACCGGCCACGCTCTTGAAGTACTCGCCGGCCAGGTGCGTCGAGCTGCCGGTGCCGACCGCCGCGAAGTTGAGCTCGTTCGGCTTGCCTTTGGCCAGCGCGATGAACTCGGCCAGCGTGTTGGCCGGCACCGACGGATGCACCACCAGCACCAGCTGCGTCGTCACCATGCTGGCCACCGGCGTGAAGTCGCGCAGCGCGTCATAGGGCAGGTTGGCGACGAGGTGCGGCACGGTCGCGTGGGTCGACGCGGCCAGCGAGATCGTGTAGCCGTCGGGTGGTGACCTGACCAGCGCTTCGGAGCCGATCGCCGTGTTGGCCCCGGGCTTGTTGTCCACCAGAACCTGCCGGCCCCAGGCCTCGGTCAGCTTGGCGCCGACCAACCGCGCGACGTAGCTCGTGCTGCCACCCGGGGCATACGGCACGATGAAGCGGATCGGTTTGCTGGGGTAGTTCGCGGCGGTCTGGGGGTGCGCGGGTGCGAGCAGCGCGAAGCAGACGGACAGGCCGATCAGGAAGCTGCGCATGACGATCTCCTCTCGAGCGAAGCGCGCGCCGACGGGAGGCAACGGCATGCGCTGCACTCTAGGCGCCCCACCGGGGTCAGGCCATGATGGAAAGCACCTAACAGCCGTTCGGTCGCCCTTCCAGCGCCGACACGGTGAACCGACGCGGCGCCCCGCCTTGCGTTTTCGCCCCGCGCAGCCGTTCAGCCTCGAGGTAGGCGGAGCGGATCTGCGAATCGGGGCTGCTGTTCGCCTGCGCCTGGCAGTACGACCAATGCCCACTCGGGATCTCGGCTTCGACCCTCGCGGCGGCAAGCAGGCGCAGCACGGCAAGCCGGGAATGACCCATCGCCACGCTGCGGGCGAGCAGCAGCAGTGCCGAGGCCCGTGCGGCCTCCAGCATGTTGCCGTCGGCGTGCCCGCCCTCGGCGGCGGCCAGCGCCCGCTTCCAGGCGCGGGTGTCCGGTCGCGCCACGGTCAGCGAGCCGCCGGCGCATGCTGCGCTGCGGAGGAGGCCGCGCCGGCGGACGGCTCGCCGAGCACCGGCCGGCCGGTGAGGTAGACCGTTCCCGACAGGCAGGCCACGTGCTCGCCGTCAGCGCCGCGGCGCACGTCGACACGGTAGACGGCCAGCTTGCGCGTGCGCGAGACTTCGCTGGCCTGCGCCACGAGCCAGTCGCCTTCGCTCGCGCCGGCGGAAATGCTGATGTTGCCGTCGACCAGCGCGGCGATGGTCCCGTGCGAGTTGCAGGCCAGGCCGAGCGCCATGTCGGCCAGCGAGAAGATCGCCCCGCCGTGGCAGCGGCCGTTGAAGTTCAGGTGCTGCGGCCCGACGCGCATGCGCACGGCGGCAGAGCCGGCTCCCCCGGTCACCACCTCCAGCCCCATGTGGCGGCCGTAGCCGTCGGCCGCCATCGCAAGGCGGATCATCTGGCGGGCGGCCCGGTCGGCGGCCGACGCGGCGCAGCGCGTGCCGCGCACCTCGCGCTGCTCGATCCAGTCGCACAGCTCGGCCAGGCCCTCACCGGAGGTGGCCACGGCGCGCAGCACGGGCGGCCGCGCACCGGCCGTGCGGCGCAGCGCCAGCATCGCCAGCAGCTCTCGCTCGGTGCGCTGCGCATCGGGCAGGTCGGCCTTGCTCACGACGAAGGCGTCGGCGATCTCGAGCACGCCGGCCTTGATCGCCTGCACGTCGTCGCCGAGGCCCGGCGGGCAGACCACCAGCCGCGTGTCGGCGATGCGAGTGATCTCGACTTCCGACTGCCCGGCACCGACGGTCTCGACGACGATGGTGTGGAAGTTCGCGGCGTCGAGCGCATCGACCACGTCCGCCGCCGAGCGGGCCAGCCCGCCGAGATGGCCGCGCGACGCCAGCGAGCGGATGAAGACGCCTGCGTCGGCCTGGTGCGCCGCCATGCGGATGCGGTCGCCGAGCACCGCGCCGCCGGTGATCGGACTCGACGGGTCAACCGCCACCACCGCCACCGTACGGCCGCGCGCGCGCAGCTGGCCGATCAGGGCAGACACCAGTGTCGACTTGCCGCCGCCCGGCGGCCCGGTGACGCCGATGACATGGGCCTGGCCCACATGGCCCGCCAGCAAGGCGCGCACGGCGGCCGCGTTGTCGCTGTCGTTCTCGAGCGCGGTGATCGCGCGCGCCAGGCTGCGGCGGTCGCCGGCCAACAACGACTCGACCAAACCCGGCGGCGCGTTCATCAGACCATCGCGAGCACGTGGCCGAAGCCGAGCTCGCGCCGCAACGTACCGCAGATCTCGCCGTGCGTGGCGCCGGCCTCGGCCGAGGCGACCACCTGCGCGAACACGTTGCCGTCCTTCGACTGGGCCGTGCCGGCGAGCGCGGCGAGCGCCTTGTCGACCTTGGACGCCGAGCGCTGCGCCTTGAAAGCGCGCAGGCTCTGCACCTGCGCCTCGATGCGTGCACGGTCCGGGTAGTCGAGCGCCGGGTAGGTGGACGGGTCTTCCTCGATCGCGTACTTGTTGACGCCGACGACGACCTCTTCGCCGGCATCCACGCGCTTCTGGAACGCGAGGGCCGACTCGCCGATCATCTTCTGCACCAGGCCCTGCTCGACCGCCTTGTACATGCCGCCGGCCTGGTCGACAAGGGCGATGATGGCCTCGATCTTCTGCTCCATCGCGTCGGTGAGCGACTCGATGTAGTACGAGCCGCCGAGCGGGTCGATCACGTCGGTGAGATGCGCTTCATCACGCAGGATGTTCTGCGTCGCCACGGCGATGCGGGCGGCCTCGGCGGTGGGCGTGGAGAACACCTCGTCGTACGAGTCGGTGTGCAGCGACTGCAGGCCGCCGAAGATGCCGGCCATCGCCTGCGTTGTGACGCGCGCGATGTTGTTCAGCGGCTGCTGGCGCGTCAGGTCCACGCCCGAGGTCTGGCCGTGGAACTTGAAGCGCCAGGAGCGCGGGTCGCGCGCGCCCAGGCGTTCGCGGCAGAGCTTGGCCCAAATGCGCCGCCCGGCGCGGAACTTGGCCACCTCCTCGAAGAAGCTGACCGAGATGTCGAAGAAGAAGGTGAAGCGCGGCAGGAAGCGGTCGGGGTCCATGCCGCGGGCGATGCAGTCCTCGGCATACTGCACCGCCGAGGCCAGCGTGAAGGCCATCGCCTCGGCCGGCGTGGCGCCGGCCTGCTGCATGTGCTGGCCGACGATGGACAGCGGGTTCCAGCCCGGCACCTGCTCGTTGCAGAACGCGATGTGGTCCACCGCGATGCGCCGCGCACCCTGCAGCGCGATGCGGAAGAACATGTGGTTGGCGACGAAGTGCGAGATGCAGTCGCTCTGGTTCGAGGTGCCGGTGATCTTGGTCCACGGCACGCCGCGCCGCCGCGCCACCGCCAGCTCGAAGGCCAGCAGCGTGAACGGCGAGGGGTCGTTCATGGCCGTCGACAGCTCGCCGATGGGCACGCCGTCGAGCGCGCGCTCCATGTCGCCGACGTGGTTGATGACGGTGCCGCAGGTGCCGAGCAGCTCGACCGGAACCTCGTCGGCGTCGTAGCCGCGGAACACCGAGTTGCACGGGATCAGCGACAGCGCCGAGGTGCCGAGGGCGAGCAACTCCTTGACGCGCGCGTTGTAGTCCTCGGGCACGCCCAGGCCGATGAGCTGGCGCTGCGACCAGCTGCGCCCGCGGTACATCGTGGGGTAGATGCCGCGCGTGTACGGGTACTCGCCCGGGAAACCGAGGTCCGCGCTGTAGGCCGCGCCCGACCAGTCGTGCGGCGTGTACAGCGGCTTCACGCCGATGCCCGAGCGGTTGCGCGGCGTCGTGGCGCCGGGCGCGCCGGCCGCGAACTCGCGCTCCCAGCGCTGGCGTGCGCTGGCCAGGTCGGCGTCGGCCAGGTGGGGAAGGGGCTTGTTCATGCAGCAGCTCCCAGGCGGGCGTGGCGGCTTCGGGCGAGTTCGCGCACGGACGTGACCACGTCGTCGAGCGCGGTGCCCGGATGGAACACCCGCGAGACACCGGCTTCGAGCAGCATCTGCTCGTCCTTGGCCGGCACGATGCCGCCGACGATCACCTTCACGTCGCCGAGGCCGGCGGCGCGCAGCGCATCCATCAGGCGCGGCACGATGAGGTGGTCGGTGGCCAGCGAGGACAGACCGATCACGTCGGCGTCCTCCTCGGTGGCGAGCTTGACGACGGTGGGGATCTCCTGCCACGGCGGCGTGTAGATCACTTCCATGCCGGCGTCGCGCAGCGTGGCCGCGATGACGCGGCTGCCGCGATCGTGGCCGTCGAAGCCGATCTTGGTGACGATGACCTTCGGGGGGCGTTCACGCATGCTGCGCTTCCTTCAGGAAAGAGATGAACTTGGCGGCCAGCGCGCGCGGCGATTGGCGGCCCTCGGGATCGAACCAGACGCGTGCCCAGTTGAGCGCGCCGAGAAGCATCAGCCGCAGGGTGCGGCGGTCGGTGCCGGCGGGTAAGGGCAGGGCGGCGACGAGCGTGCGGAAGATGTCCTCGTAGCCGGCGCGCAGGCCGCGCAGCCGCTCGGCCGCGTCGGGCACGTCCTCGGGGTGTACGCGGATGAGCACCTGCGCGTAGTCGCTGTTGCGCAGCACGGTCTCGAGGTGGGCGCGGCAGGCCGACTCGAGCTGCTGCCAAGGCGCGTCGCCCGGCGCCACGCCAGCGCGCACCGCCGCCTCGAGCTCGCCGACGCCGGCCTCGTAGACCGCCACCAGCAGCTCCTCCTTCGAAGCGAAGTGGTAGTACACCGAGCCGGGAAGCATCTTGACCGCCAGCGCGATGTCGCGCATCGACGTCGCCGCGTAGCCGCGCTGCGCGAACAGCGCCGCAGCGGCGTCGAGCAGATCGCTCAGGCGGCTGTCGGAACGTGGCGCGCGTGCGCTCTTCAAGGCAGGCATGGAGGCGATGATCGCTTGAAAAACAATCGTTCGTTTGGTTTAATGATGCAGCGCGCGAGGCACTCTCGTCAAGCCCGGGTCGGGCGAGCGCGTTCCGTTATCGGACTTCAGCCGTCGCCGGCGGCGCGCCCCGATCTCTGCACAAAATCCCGCGATGACCCGAACCGACTTCGACTCCCGCCAGATCGAACAGGCCGTGCAGGCCGCCGACCTGCGCGTGCTGCTCATGGTGCTGGTCCACATGACGGGCGATCTGGCGTGGCTCGAGCCGCCGTTCCGCCCGCGGCGCGACGTGAACCTCATTCCGGATCCGACGGCCGGCCTGGTGCCCGAGGCACAGGCCCGCATTCGCGAAGCCGCGGTCGAGGTGCTGCGGCGCGGCGAGCCGCCGGCGATCCCCGACCCGGGCGACGAGCTGATGCAGCGCATGATGTCCGTGTGCCTGGGCGAAAGCGTCGCGGCCGAATACGCGCGGCTCACGCGCGAGGAGATGGCGCTGGTGCCACGCCGAGTGCACTGGGCCCACGCCAAGAGCCTTCCGCCGGGTCGCGACGACCACGTGCTGATCGTCGGCGCGGGGGTCTGCGGCATCGCGCTGGGTGCCAGCCTGGCCGAGCTCGGCGTGCCGTTCACCATCGTCGAGAAGACGACCGAGATCGGCGGCACCTGGAACGTGAACCGCTATCCGGGCTGCGGCGTCGACACGCCGAACCACGCCTATTCGCTGTCGTTCGGGCCGCGCTACCTGTGGCCGCGCTACTTCTCGCGCCGCGAGGACATCCTGACCTACCTGCTGCAGGTGGTCGAGTCCGTCGGCCTGCGCCGGCACATCCGCTTCTCGACGCGGCTGATGAGCGCCCGCTGGGACGACGACGCCCGGCAGTGGGTGTCGCGCCTGCAGGGACCCGAAGGCGAGTCGGAAGTGCGCTCGCGCTTCTTCGTCAGCGCCATCGGACAGCTGAGCGACCCGTCGATACCGCGCATCGAAGGCGCCGCCGACTTCACCGGCGTGCGCTTCCACTCTTCCAAGTGGCCCGAGGGCCTGCAGGTCGACGGCAAGCGCGTCGCGGTGATCGGCACCGGCGCCACCGTGATGCAGTTGCTGCCCGAGATTGCCGACCGGGTGAAGTCGGTGGCCGTGTACCAGCGCTCGCCGCAATGGTCGCGGCCGATCCCGGGCTACTCCGATCCCATCGAGCCCGGCGCGCAGTGGCTGCTGGCCCACGCGCCGTATTACGCGGCCTGGTTCCGCTTCAACATGTTCTGGCGCTACGGCGACGGACTGCTGAAGACCTTGAAGAAGGACCCCGACTGGCCGCATCCCGAGCGCGCGGTGAATGCGGTCAACGATCGGCATCGGCGCGAGATGACGGACTTCATCCTGTCCGAACTCGCCGACCGGCCCGACCTGGTGCCCAAGTGCCTGCCCGACTATCCGCCGTACGGCAAGCGCATCCTGCTGGACAACGGCTGGTTCCGCACGCTGAAGAAGCCGAGCGTCGAACTGGTGACCGACCCGATCCGGCGCATCGCCTCCAACGGCGTGGAGACGGCCGACGGCAAGCGACGCGAGGCTGACATCCTCGTCTACGCCACCGGCTTCAAACTCCACGAGATGGCCGCGCGGCTGAACATCACGGGCGTCGGAGGACGCACGCTCGCCAAGGCCTGGGCCGACGACAACCCCTCGGCCTACCTCGGCCTGACGGTACCCGGCTTTCCCAACTTCTTCGGCATGGTCGGACCCGGCTCGTCACTCGGCCACGGCGGCAGCATCTCGTTCCAGGCCGAGTGCCAGTCGCGCTACATCACCTCATGCCTGGTGCAGATGGCCGAGCGCGGCGTCGACGCCATCGACTTGCGCCCGGAGGTACTCGACGATTTCCTGCGCCGCTTCGACGCGGAGCACGAGACCCTGATCTGGTCGCACCCGGGCATGTCGACCTACTACCGCAACCGGCATGGCCGAGTGTTCACGGTGCTGCCGTGGCGGCTGGTGGACTACTGGGCGATGACCCACGATGCCGACCTCGGCGACTACGACACCAGCCGCGTCGCCGAGGCGGTCAGTTCATGACCGTGCCGCCGTCCACCGCGATCGTCTGGCCGGTGACGAACTTCGCCGCGTCGGAGAGCAGCCAGCACACGGCACCGGAAACATCGGCGGCGTCCAGGTTGCGCGGAATCGCCTGGCCTTCCGCGATGGCCTTCAGGGCGATCTCGTGCCGTGCGCCGAAGAACTGCTTGGTGCCTTCGGTGGCGACGGCAGACGGTGCGACGGCGTTCACGCGGATCGACGCGCGGCCCAGTTCACGCGCCAGGCCGCGCGTCATGCCGATCACGGCGGCCTTGGAGGTGGTGTAGTGCAGCGCGTTGGGCATGCCGTAGAGCGCGGCGAGCGAAGTGATGTTGACGATGCTGCCGCCGCCGGCCGCGCGCATCGCCTCGTGCACCGCCCTGCAGCAGTTCCAGATGCCCTTCACGTTCACCGTCATGGCGGCGTCCCATTCGGCCTCGTCGAGCTGGTCGAAGCGGCCCTTGTGCAGCGTGGCGTAGAGCGCGGCGTTGTTCACCAGGCCGTCGATGCGGCCGAACCGTTCGAGCGTCGCTTTCGCCGTCGCGCTGGCCGACGCCATGTCGGCCACGTCGAGCGGCAGGGCGAGCAGGCGCTCGCGGTGCGGGCCGGCCAGCGCGAGCGTCTCGTCGCAGGCGGTGCGGTCCGCTGCCACGGCGGCGCCGCCGGCGGCCAGGATGTCGAGCACGTAGCGCTGGCCGATGCCGCGCGCGGCGCCGGTGACGATGATGACTTTGTCCGTGAGCATGAAGTGGCCCTCGTTCGTTGCACGCGGGCGATGAACACACGCCCATCCGGCCAGCATAGGGGAAGCAACCGACCATGAACAGGCACACACAGATCGCGCTGATGCGGCGCGTGTTCGCGCACCTGCGCGCCGGCACCACCGACTCGGCCGCCAGTGTCGAGCGCAACGCCGCCGCGGCCTACGCCGGCCACGAGTGGCTGGCGCGCGAGCAGGCGGTGCTCTTCCGGCGTTATCCACTGGCGATGGGGCTCGCCTGCCAGCTGCGCCAACCGGGCGACTTCATGACCCACGACCTGAGCGGGCTGCCGATCCTCATCGTGCGCGGCGAGGACGGGCGCATCGGCGCCTTCGTCAACGCTTGCGCGCACCGCGGCGCGCGTGTCGCCCACGGGTCCGGCAACCGCCGCAAGCTGGCGTGCCCGTACCACGGCTGGACCTACCGGCTCGACGGCAGCCTGCGCGGCATACCCGACGAGCGCAGCTTTCCCGGCGTTGACAAGTGCACGCACGGGCTGCGCCCGCTGCCGGCGGCCGAGCACGACGGGCTGATCTGGGTGGTGCCGGATCCCGAAGCGCCGCCCGCCATCGACATCGCCGCGCATCTCGGTGCCGAGCTCGACGCCGAGCTCGCGTCCTTCGGACTGGCCGGCTACCACCACTACGAGACCCGGCTCATCAACCGGGCGATGAACTGGAAGCTGGCGATCGACACCTTCCTCGAGCCCTACCACCTGGCGGTGTTGCACCGCCAGACGGTCGCGCCGCTGTTCCAGGCCAACCTGTGCCTGTTCGACGCCTTCGGGCCGCATCTGCGCGAGGTGCTGCCGCGCCGCAGCCTGGATGCGCTCGCCGCGCAGCCCGAGGAGCAATGGGACCTGATCGCGCACAACACGCTGGTCTACGTGCTGTTCCCGAACACCGTGTTCGTCGTGCAGGTCGATCACGTCGAGACCTGGCGCGTGTTCCCGGTGCCGGGCCGGCCCGGCGAGTGTGCGATGCACCTCGACTTCTACGCGCCCGATCCGATCGACACCGACAGCGCTCGCGGCCATTGGGCGCGCAACATGGACCTGACGATCCGCACGGTGTGCGAGGAGGATTTCCCGGCCTGCGAGGGCATGCAGTTCGCCTTCAACGCGGGCGCGCGCAGCGACGTCGTCTATGGGTGCAACGAGCCGGCGCTGGCGCACTACCAGCGCAGCGTCCGTGCGGTCGTGGCGGCCGCCTGAGTGCGCCGCGACCGTGTCGGTCCGGCCGATGCCCTCAGACCGGTCAAGACATGAGTTCGCGTTGCGTGCGATCAGCCGAGATGGCGGCCGAGGCACGGCGGCCAGCGACATCAGCGTCAGCACGCCGCCCGTGCACAAGCCGGAGACGTCGACGCGCGTGCTGCTCGTCGCCTTCAGGTACTGCACAGCGCCGCGCACGTCCTGGGCCGCGGCCTCGCCGAACTTCAGGTGGCTCACCAGGTGATGCGCCCCCTCGGCCTCGAGACGGTGAACTTGCCGCGGTGCAGGTCGGGCACGAGCGCGCGGAAGCCGGCGTGCGCGAGGCGGTGGCGACGCCGCGGATCCCCATGGGTGGGTGGGGTGCAGGGCAGCGCTTGCGGCTTCAGGCCCGAGCCTCGGCGCGGCGCTGCAGCAGGAACAGCCCGCAGGCGAGCGCCGGCACGCCGACGGTGACGAACGCGGTGCCGTAAGGCAGGCCGGACTGCAGCAGCACGCCGAAGATCGCCGGCCCGGTGAGCACGCCGGCGAACGTGACGAACAGCGCGGCCGCCGTCGCGGTGCCGACGGCACCGGGCGGCGCGCGGCGGGCCACTTCCGCGAGGTAGACGCCGTTCCAGCCGATCGCGCTGGCACCGAACAGCGCGTACAGCGCGAGCAGCGCGATCGCCGGCCAGGTATGCGCCTGGCTGCTTGCCAGCGCGCACACGCCCATCGCGCAGCCCATCGCGCCCATGACCCGCCGTGCGCTGCCGCGGTCAGCCAGCGCGCCGGCGACGAGCCGCCCGGCGACGCCGGCAGCCTGCGTGAGCGCGAGAACGAAGCCGGCGCGAACGAGGTCGTAGCCGAGTTCGCCCGTCAGGTAGGCGACGAGGTAGGTCCCCAGGCACAGCTGCAACGCAGCGAAGCAGAACGAGCTCCAGGCCAGCGGCCAGCCGGCCTGGTCGGCGTGCGCCAGCCGCGCCGGCGCCGCGAGATCGCCGAGGCCGAGCCGCGTGCCCGGCACGCGGTCGTCGTCGCAGGTCGCGCGCAGGCCCTGGAGCAGCACGGCCAGCAGCACGCAGACAACGCCGAGCGCGAACAGCGCCGGCGGCCAGCCGATGGTCAGCGCCAGCGTCGGCAGGATCGACCCCGACAGCACGGCACCGATCGGCACGCCGGTCTGCTTGATGGAGAAGATCGTCGCCCGGCGATGCGCTGGCGTGAATCGGTCGAGCAGGTGCGAACTCGCCGGATTCAGCGGGCCGTAGCCGGCACCGATGAGAACGGCGCCGAGCGCCACGCCGAGGCGGCTCCCCGAGGCGATCAGCGCCAGGCCCGCGCAGGCGGCGAGCAGGCACAACTGGCACAGCCGGACCGCGCCCCAGCGGCGTACGAGAGCGCCGGCCGCGAGCCCGCTGACCATGCTGCTGCCGTAGACGAGCGAGACGAAGAGCCCGACCCAGGCCACCGGCGCGCCGATATCGGGCGCCGCCTTCGGCGCCAGCACTGGCAGCGCGACGGTGGCGGCCGACATCAGCGATTGCGCGGCCAGCATCGCCGCCAACGGCCGCGCGACGCCGGGCGCGCGGCTCACACCGGGTGGCGCTGCACCAGCTGCCGCGCGATGATGATGCGCTGCATCTCGTTGGTGCCTTCGCCGATGAGCAGCAGCGGCGCGTCGCGGTAGTAGCGCTCGACGTCGAACTCGGGCGAGTAGCCGTAGGCGCCATGGATGCGCATGCACTCGAGCGCGTTGTCCATCGCCGCCTCGGTGGCGAAGTACTTCGCCATGCCGGCTTCCATGTCGCAGCGTTCGCCGCCGTCGTATGCGCGCGCGGCCGACTGCACCAGCAACCGCGCGGCTTCCACGCGCGTGGCCATCTCGCCAAGCTTGAGCTGGATGGCCTGGTGCTCGCAGATCGGCTTGCCGAAGGTCTTGCGCTGCTGCGCGTAGGCCACGGCGTCGTGCAGCGCCGCGGTGGCCACGCCGAGCCCGCGCGCGGCCACGTTGATGCGCCCCAGCTCCAGCCCCGCGAGCACCTGCTGCAGCCCGCTGCCTTCGACGCCGCCGACGAGCCGCGAGGCCGGCACGCGGTAGTCGTCGAAGCGCAGCTCGCAGGTGTCGATGCCGCGGTAGCCGAGCTTCTCGAGCTTGCGCGAGACGACGAAGCCGGGCCCCTTCTCGGCGATGAACAGGCTCATGCCGCGGTGGCGCGGCTCGGCCGCCGGGTCGGTCTTCACCAGCAGCGCGATGCAGTTGCCCTGGCCGCTGTTGGTGATCCAGGTCTTGCTGCCGTTGACGACGTAGTGCTCGCCGTCGCGCACGGCGCGCGTGCGGATCGCCTGCAGGTCGGTGCCGGCGTCGGGCTCGGTCAGGCCGATGCCGCCGCGCAGCTCGCCGGTGGCGAAGCGCGGCAGGAACGCGCGCTTCTGTTCCTCGGTGCCGCTGCGCAGCACGGCGGCGGCCATGATGAGGTGCGAGTTGATGATGCCGGACAGCGACATCCACACCGACGCGATGCGCGCCACCACCGCGGCGTAGGTCGCCGCCGAGAGGCCGAGCCCGCCGTACTCCACCGGGATGATGCAGCCGAACAGGCCCATCTCCTTCATGCGCTCGACGATCGCGCTGGGGTACTCGTCCGCGTGCTCGAGCCGCTTGACGTGCGGCCTGACCTCGACGCGCAGGAAGCGGTCGATCGCGTCGAGGATTGCTTCGTCCTGTTGCAGCTCGTGGTTCATCGAAGAAGCTTTCCGGGTCAGCCGCGCGCGGCAAGGCCGGCCTGCACGTCAAGCGCCGAAACGTCGCGTCCGATCGCCAGCACCCGCTCGCGCACCCGCGCTGCCCGCGCCGGCGAGGCGACAAGCGCCATGTTCCCGTCGTACTTGCGCACCACGTCGGCATTCGTGATCGGGCGCTCCTCGCCGCCGCGGTTGACATGCTCGCGGTGGCGCAGCTCGCGCCCGTCGGCCAGCGTGACGACCACCTCGCCCGAGTAGTACTTCGGGAACGGCGAATCCGCATCCACCTCGTATTCGACCTTGGCTGCGAGCGCGAGCGTGCGCTCGTCGCGCAACGCCGCCTCGTCGAGCTCGGCCAGGCCGAAGCGGCCGCGGATCAGCGCCGTCGCGACGATGTAGGGGATGCTGAACTGCGCGTCGTAGCTGTTCTGCGGGCGCCTCTTCGTGGCTACCGGCTCGCACACGGTCTTCACCACCTCGGCCGGCACGAGCGCGCGCACGCTCGTGATCTGCTCGGCTCGCAGGCCGTGCCGTTCGCGCAGCAGCACCGCCGCATCGGCACAGGCGTGGGTGAAGTGGCAGGCCGGCAGCGGCTTGACGTTGACCTTGGTCAGCTCCCACACCTCGCCCAGGCCGGCGGTGGCAAGAGCCAGGTCGCCGTCGCGTGCGAGCGCGCCGAGGTGGCTGTTGAACAGGCCGAAGCGGCCTTCGTAGACCTGTTTGGGGCCGACGAAGCCGTGGCGCGCCATCGTCGCGGCCGTGAGCCCGGCGCCCGCCGCCCAGCCGGGGTGCATGCGCTTGGTCCATGCGCCGTCCTGCAGGAACTCCATGCTGCCCGAGGCCATCGACAGCGCGATGCCCTGTGCGCAGGCGAGCTGCGCCGCGTTGAGCCCGAGCAGGCGCCCGGCGACCAGCGCACAGGCGAACGCGCCGATCAATCCGGTCGGATGGAAGCCGACCTGGTGGAAGCCGCCCTTGGCCACCGACGCCAACCGCGCGCCGGCCTCCATGCCGGCGACATAGGCCGTGAGCAGCGCCTCGCCGTCGGCACCGGCGAGCGCAGCCGTGCCGAGCGCGCAGGGGAAGGTGCTGGCGGTGGCGTGGATCACGCCCGCGGCGTGCGTGTCGTCGTAGTCGAGCCCGTGCACCAGGATGCCGTTCATCAGCATCGCGTCGCGCGGCGCGAGCCGCGCGGCCAGGCCGATCACCGGCGTGTCGGCGCCGCCCGCCGACAGCTCCTGCATGGCCGACAACGAGCGGTGCGCGAAGTCGTAGTGCGTGGACGCGTGCGCGATGCCCACCGCGTCGAGGATCAGATGCCGTGCCCGTTCGGCGACGGCCGGCGGAATGTCGCCCGGCCGCAGCGCGGCGGCGAAGCCGGCGAGCGTTTCGGCGATGGTCGCCGCGTCATCCTTGCCCATGCGAGTCGTCCTTCACCGGCCTCAGCGAACCCTGTGGCCCCAGTATATCGGCCGAACGGTTGTTAGGCTGCCGCCGCCGCGGCTTCAGCGCTTTCCCTGGAAGGCCGGCCGGCGCTTGTCCTTGCGCGCAAGCATTGCCTCGGCGTAATCGTCGGAGTGGATCAGCATTGCCTGCGCGTAGAGGTTGAACTCCCATTCGGCGTCGAGGCTGGATTGCATGCCGCGACGCAGGCCTTCCTTGATGGCGGCCTGCGCAAGCGGCGGGCCGGCCGCCAGTTCGTGCGCCAGTTCGGTTGCCGCCTCGTCGAGCTGCGCATCGGGCACGCAGCGGTGGACCAGCCCGATGCGTTCGGCCTCCGCACCGCGCACCGTGGTGCCGCGCATCAGCATGTCGGTCGCTCGCCCCAGGCCGATCAGGCGCGGCAACAGGAACATGCCGCCCAGCGGCGCCATCAGTCCGATGTTGACCCAGGTCTCGCAGAAGGCCGCGGACTCGCCGGCGATGCGGAAGTCGCAGGCGATGGCGTACTCGCAACCCGCGCCGACGGCCGGCCCGGCGACGGCGGCGACCGTCGGCTTGCGGCACAGCTTGATGGCCTTCGCGGTGCCCGCGAAGTACGTGTACACCGAGTCGCGGATCTCGAACGGCTTCTTCTGCGTCATGTCGGCCAGGAACTTCAGATCGCCCCCCGAGGTGAACGACCCGCCGGCGCCCGTGATCAGCAGCACGCGCACGTCGTCGTCGCGCTCGAACGCGGCGATGGCGCGCATCGTCTCGTCCAGCATGGGCGGCGTGAGCGCGTTCTTGGCCTCGGGCCGGTTGAAGACGATGCGGCCGATGCGGTCGCGTTTCTCGACGATGACTTCCTGCATGTGTGCTCCTCGGAGGTTGTCCAGCGCGCGTCGATGCGGCGCACCGCCCCAATGTAGTCGGCTACGATGCTGCCAGCACCGACTTCCGCCGACCTGAGGACATCCCATGCAGCGCTTGGCTCTGCCGCTTCGTTCCATGCTTCGTGCCGCCAGCCTGCTGTTGCTCACCGTGTGTGCGGCCGCTGCCACCGCACAGACCTATCCCGACAAACCAGTGAAGCTGATCGTGCCGTACGCCGCCGGCGGCTTCTCCGATGCGCTGGCGCGCCTGGTGGCGCAGCGCTTCACCGAGTCGCTGGGGCAGACCGTGGTCGTCGAGAACAAGCCGGGCGCCAGCACGAACATCGGCTTCGCGGCGGTCGCCAAGTCGCCGCCCGACGGCTACACCCTGGTGTTCGGCACGGGTGCGCCGACGATCAATCCGTTCCTGTTCAGCAAGATGCCGTACGACGCCGAACGCGACTTCGCGCCGATCGGCCGCGTCGCCGACCTGCCGTACGTGCTGTTCGCGCACCCCTCGGTGCCGGCGGCGACGTTCAAGGAGTTGATTGCCTATTGCAAGGCCCATCCCGGCAAGCTGAACATCGGCACGCCCGGCAACGGCACGACCCCGCACCTCGCGGTCAAGCTGCTCGAGGAGGCGGCCGGCATCTCGTTGCAGAGCGTGCACTACAAGGGCAACGGCCCGGCGCTGAACGACTTGCTCGGCGGTCAGATCCAGCTGCTGTTCGACGGGCTCCAGCAGCCGCAGCCGTTCGTGCGCAGCGGCAAGCTGAAGGCGCTTGCGGTCGCGTCGCCGCAGCGCATCCCGAGCCTGCCCGACGCGCCCGCCATCGCCGAGACCTACCCAGGCTACGAGGCAATGACGTGGTACCAACTGCTCGCCCCGGCCGGAACGCCGGCGCCGGTGATCGCCAAGCTCAACGCGGAGCTGCGCAAGTTCATCGATGACCCGGCGCAGCGGGCGCAGCTGCTGGCGCAAGGCGCGGTGCTGCGCGGCGGCACGCCGGCGGAGCTGGCCGAGTACACGAAAGCCGAGACCGCGCGCTGGGGCGCGATCATCAAGAAGAACCGCATTCAACTCGACTGACTGACGGCGGGGCTCGTTGCCGCGCCGTGCCTCTTTACCGACAGGAACATCCGACATGAGTCAAACCGATGACACGCCGGTGGTCGGCGTCGACTTCGACGGCCACGTGGCGCTCGTCGAGATCCGCCGCCCGCCGCACAACTACTTCGACATCCCGATGATTCAGGGCATCGCTGACGCGTTCGAGAGTCTCGACGCCGACGCGAGATGCCGCGCCATCGTGCTGTGCGCGCAGGGCAGCGCGTTCTGCGCCGGCGCCAACTTCGCCAACCGCGACGCGACCCCGCCGCAGAAGAGCCCGCGCGCGGTGAACCCGCTGTACTTCGAAGCAATCCGCCTGGTCTCGTGCGCCAAGCCGGTGGTTGCCGCGGTGCACGGCCCGGCCATCGGCGGCGGCATGGGCTTGGCTCTGGTGGCGGATTTCCGCGTCACCTGCGCCGAGGCACGGTTCTCGGTCAACTTCAACCGGCTTGGCTTCCACCCCGGGTTCGGGCTGTCCTGCACGCTGCCGCGGCTGGTCGGCCAGCAGCAGGCGGGGTTGCTGCTCTACACCGGGCGGCGCATCGGCGGCGAGGAGGCGCTGCGCATCGGCCTGGCCGACGAACTGGCGCCGCAGGACCAGGTGCGCACGCGGGCGATTCAGCTGGCCGCAGAGATCGCCACCTCGTCGCCGATCGCCGTGCAGTCCACACGCGCCACGCTGCGGGCCGGCTTCGTGGAGCAGTTTCGACTGGCGGTCGCGCACGAGAGCATCGAGCAGAACGCCCACTTCAAGACCGAGGATTTCAAGGAGGGCGTGAAGGCGATGGCCGAGCGCCGGCCGCCGCAGTTCCTGGGCCGCTGAGACCAGCCACACGAACCGCCGGCCAGCGTGGCTAGGAAGCCGCGCCCGGTTCGCCGAACAGAACCCGGCCCGCCATCAGCGCATCGATTTCGGCGTCGGCGAAGCCGGCTTCGCGCAGCACCTCGCGGCTGTGCTCGCCGAAGCGCGCCGGGCGCTGGTGCAGCGCCGGGGGCGTGCGGCTCATCCGGATCGGCGAGCCGATGGTGCGAAAGCCGATCGATGCGTCTTCGACGACGAGGCGCTGCGCGGCGACCTGCGGATGCCGCAGCGCTTCGCCCATGGTGAGCACCGGGCCGGCCGGGACGCCGGCCGCGAGCAGCGTCATGGCCATGTCGTTCTTGTCGCGTGTCGCGCACAGCGCATTCACCTCGGCGTCGATCGCATCCTGGTTGCGAAAGCGCTGGCGCACGTCCACGAAGCGCGGGTCGCTGGCCAGCTCCGGGCGCCCGAGCACCTCGCACAGCGCGCGGAATTGCTTGTCGTTGGCACAGGCCAGCAGCAGGTGGCCGTCGCGGCAGCGGTAGACGTTGTACGGCGCGCCGCTCGGGTGGCGGTTGCCGATGCGTGCCGGCTCGCGGCCGGACATGAACCAGTCGGCCGTGAACGGGTGCGTCAGCGTGAACGCCGAGTCGAACAGCGTCACCTCGATCTCCTGGCCGCGCCCGGAGGCATGGCGTTCGTGCAACGCCATGAGGATCGCCGAGGCGGTGTAGAAGCCGGCCAGCATGTCCACGATGGAGGCGCCGGCGCGCATCGGCGCACCCTGCGGCTCGCCCTGCCAGCTCATCAAGCCGCACATCGCCTGGGCCGTCGGGTCCATGCCGATCAGGCCGCCGAGCGGCCCGTCTGCACCGAAGCCGCTGATGTGCGCGACGATGAGGCGCGGAAAGCGCGGCGCGAGCACCGTCTCGTAGTCGAGGCCGAAGCCGCGCATCGTGCCGGGCTTGAAGTTCTCGATCAGGACGTCGGCATCGGCCAGCAGCCGCATCAGCACGTCGACCCCTTCCGGGCGCGACAGGTCGAGCGCGACCGTGCGCTTGTTGCGGTTGACGCTGAAGTAGTGCGACGAGAAGCCGTGCTCGTTCGTCGACGGGCCCATCTTGCGGCTGACCTCGCCGCCGGGCGGCTCGACCTTCACGACATCCGCGCCGTGGTCGCCGAACATCTGCGTGGCCAGCGGGCCGGCGAGCACGTGCGTCAGGTCGACGACCCGCAGGCCGGAGAGCGCGCCGGGGTGGACGGGAGGACTCGGTGTCATCGGATCTCCGGGGCAGGTTGTCCGGGCCGGCGCGCGGCGCGGTCGTTATTGTCGCGGCAACTCGACGCATCGATCCGCGTCACGTCGGCGGGAACTCCGGTCGCGGGGTCGGTGCGACGGCGGCCGCGGCCGCTGCGGGACCCGTCAGCGGCCGATGAAGCGCGGCGCCCGCTTCGCCGCCCAGGCGCTGCTGCCTTCGCGCAGGTCTTCGCTGGCCCAGGCGCGCGCGATGTCGGTGGCGATTGCCTCGGCATCGAGCCGGCCGCGCGCGATCGCGTTGAGGTGTCGCTTCATCGGCAGCAGCGCCAGCGGCGCGAGGCCAGCCAGGTGGCGCGCATAGGCATCGACCTCGGCGGCCAGCGCCTCGGGCGCGACGCTGCGGTCCAGCCCGCCCACCTGCAGCAGCGCGGCGGCGTCGAGCGTCTCCACGCCGAGCAGCAGCCGCTTGGCTGCCGCCAGGCCGAGCCGCGAGACGAAGCGCTCGAGGCCGCCGCGGTGGTAGTGCAGCCCGAGCCGCGCCGGCGGCACCATCGCCTCGACGGCCGGCGTGCCGATGCGGAAGTCGCACGCCAGCGCGAGATCGACCGCGCCGCCGTACACGCCGCCCTGCAGCGCGGCCACGGTGACGGCACGCGCGTTCTCCATCGCGTCGGCCATCGCCTCGAAGCGGTCGCTCGGCCGCGCGCCGGGCGCGCCGTCGGCCGCGGGGTCGATCGCTCCGATGTGGAAGCCGCCGCAGAAGTGGCGCCCCTGCCCAGCGAGGCACAGCACGCGCACGCGCGGGTCGGCATCGGCCTGCGCGACATGCGCCACGATCGCGGCGAGGTCGGCCGGGTCGAGCCGGTTGGCCACCCGCGGGCGGCGCAGCGTGATGGTGGCGATGGCGCCGCCGCCGTCGACCTCGTCGATCGCCAGCGATGGCGGCGCGCCTGTCGCCTCGGCTCCGGCATCCGTATCGGCATCGGCTCCGGCTCCGGTTCTCACGCGGCACCGCCTTCGGCGGCCAGTCGCTCGATGGCCATCTCGCGCAGCTTGCCGCGCTGGATCTTGTCGCCGTTGGCGCTGTGCGTCACCGGATACGACTCGACGAACCAGACGCGCGCCGGTACCTTGAAGGCCGCCATGCGCGCCTTCACCCACTCGATCACGGCGGCTTCGGTGGGCGCGGCATCGCCGCCGCCTCGGCGCACGACGAAGGCCGCGGCGCGGCGCTGCCCCTGCAGCTCCACGCCGACGATCTGCACCTCGGCGACGCCGGGCAGCTGGCGGATCACCGCCTCGATCTCCACCGGGCTGACGAGGAAGCCGCCGAGGCGGATGGCGTCGCCGGTGCGCGTCTCGAACACGAAGCTGCCGTCGCCGCGCACGCGGCCGATGTCGCCGGTGCGGAAGAAGCCGTCGGGCCGGATCACCTTCGCGGTGGCCTCCGGGTTGTCCAGGTAGCCGACGAAGCGCGTGGGCGAGCGGATCTCGAGCTCGCCGGTCGCGCCCGGTGGCAGCAGCTCGCCCGACTCCACGTCGCGCGCGCGCACCTCGGCCTGCGCGCCGCAGGGCCGGCCGCCGCCGAGCAGCCGCTCGGCCAGCGGCAACTGCGGCGGCTGCAGCGAGAACAGCGCCTGCACCTCGCTCGACCCGTACAGGCCGGCCACCGGCCAGCCGCGCGCCAGCGCGCGCTGCGCCAGTTCCTCGTTGAGCACGAAGCCGGCCAGCTTCAGCGTGGGCATCGCGGCGCTCGCCTCGTCGAGCTCGAGCATGTGGCGCAGCATGTCGTCGGTGCCGAACATGTGGGTCAGCGCATGGCGCCGCACCAGCGCCGCCGCGTCGCCGGCGTCGAACGCCTGCATCGGCACCACCGGCACGCCGGCTGCGAGGCTGGCGAGCGCGGCGGTCAGGCCGAAGGTGCCGCAGAACGGCACCGCGCCGAGCGTGCCGTGGCCCGCACCCTCGAAGCCGAGCGCGCGCGCCACGTCGCGCGCGTGCAGCGCCAGGTTGCGTTGCACGTGCACGACGAGCTTGGGGCCCGAGGTCGTGCCCGAGGTCGTGAAGAAGATCAGCGGCGCCTCGGGCGAAGCGAGGTGCGCCGCCTGGTCGTCGGCGGCCGGCAGCGCGTCGGCGTCGAAGGCCACCGCGGGCTTGCCGAGCACGTGCGACGGCCGCGCCGCGCCCGCGTCCAGCACCGCCACGCGTTCGAGCCGCGTGAAGCGCGCGCCGTCCATCGCGTCGAGGATGGTGTCGAAGTCGATGCGCCGGAAGCGGCGCTGGATCACGAGCAGGCGCGCCTGCGAACGCTCGAGCACATGCGCGAGCTCGGCCTCGCGGAAGCGCGTGTTGACC
This sequence comes from Rubrivivax sp., assembly GCA_026125665.1. GTDB lineage: Bacteria > Pseudomonadota > Gammaproteobacteria > Burkholderiales > Burkholderiaceae_C > Rubrivivax. The sequence continues at coordinate 8,561 of JAHCKS010000045.1, read as the reverse complement.
GACATCATCGCCGCGCCGCGGCGGGCGAGCGCGAACAGCAGCGCCAGCCACTCGACGCGGTTCACCAGCCACACCGCGACGCGATCACCCGGGCCGATGCCCTGCTCGGCCAGCCACGCGGCGGTGCGGGCGCAGAGGCCGTCAAAGTCGGCGAAGCTCCAGCGCCGTTCGCCGTCGACCAGCGCGGTGGCCTGAGGGCGCTCCGCCATATGGCGCTCGAGCAGCGAATTCAGTTCCGCCGGGTCGCTCATCAATACAACTCCATCAGGCGCGCGTTGTCGGCCAGATCGGCCGGTGTCGCTTCGCGGATGATCGCGCCGGACTTCATCGCCAGCACGCGGTCGGAGATCTTCAACGCCTCGCGCACGTTCTGCTCGACCAGCAGCACCGACATGCCGGTGGCCTGCTGCAGCGCGCGGATCGGCCGCAGCAGGTCCTGGAACAGCTTGGGCGCCAGGCCGATCGACGGCTCGTCCATCAGCAGGCAGCGCGGCCGCCCGAGCAGCGCGCGGCCGATCGACACCATCTGCTGTTCGCCGCCCGACAGCGTGCCCGCGCGCCGTGCGCCGAACTCGCGCAGCCGCGGCAGCACGTCGTGCACCCAGTCGAGCCGGGCAGGGCGCTCGGCCACCGGCACGGCGGCGGCCCACAGCGCGAGGCGCAGCGTCTCGTCCACGGTGAGGCCGGGGAAGATGCCGCGGCCTTCGGGCACGTAGGCGATGCCGGCCGCGGCCAGCGCCGCCGGTGCCGGCCGCGCCAGCACCCGGCCGTCGAGCAGCACGTCGCCGCGCGCCAGCGGCACGAGGCCGAACAACGCCTTCAGCAGCGTCGTCTTGCCGGCGCCGTTGTGGCCGATCAGGCACAGCACCTCGTTCGGCCGCAGCTCGAGGTCGATGCCGTCGAGCACCGGCCGCCCGCCGTAGCCGGCCGCCAGGCCGCGCGCTGCGAGCAGCGGCGGCGCGTTCGCGGCTTGCGACGGCCCGCTCATGCGGCACGCTCGCCGAAGTAGATGGCCGCAAGCGCCGGGTCGCCCATCACCGCCTGCGGCGTGCCCTCGGCCAGCAGGCGGCCGCGGTCGAGGAAGAGGACGCGGTCCGACAGGTCGGCGACGATGTCGAGGTTGTGCTCGATCAGGCAGACGGTGACGCCGCCACGCACGGCGCCGCGCACCAGCGCGACGAAGCGCTCGTACGAGCCCCGGTCCAGCCCCGACGCCGGCTCGTCGAGCAGCCACAGGCGTGCCCGCGAGGCCATCACGCGCGCCAAGCTGAGGAACTTGCGCTGCGCATACGAGAGATCGACGGCGCGCGCCTGCGCCTGCGCGGCGAGGCCCGTGGCCTCGAGCAGCTGGGCCACGCGTTCGCGCCGCTCCTGCCGCGCCGCCGCGCCGCCCGGCTGCCACAGGCCGGTGGCCGGTTCCATCGCGGTGAGCAGGTTGTCGTGCGCCGTCATCTGCCCGAACAGGCGCAGGTCCTGGAAGCTGCGCGCCACGCCGCGCCGCGCCACCTGCCAGGGCGCGAGACCGAGCAGCGCCTGGCCGTGCAGCGCGATGCTGCCGCCGTCGGGCGCGAGCTCGCCGGTGATCTGGTTGAACAGCGTGGTCTTGCCGGCGCCGTTGGGGCCGACCAGCGTGGTCACGATGCCGGCGGCGAGGTCGAAGCTCACGTCGTCGGTGACGCGCAGGCCGCCGAAGGCCTTGCGCAGGCCGCGCACGCGCAGCGGCGGCTCGACGGGGACCGTGCTCACGACCGCGCCCTGGCGTTGCCGCCGACGAGCCCACCGGGGCGGAAGATCATCAGCAGCACCATCGTCGCGCCGTAGGCGATCTGCTGCACCGCGCTGATCTCGGTGGGCGGCAGGAAGCTCATGAAGCTGAACAGGCTGGGCAGCAGCATCAGCAGCAGGGCGCCGACGAGCGGCCCGAGCAGCGTGCCGGTGCCGCCGATGATCACCATCGCCATCAGCAGCACCGAGGTGTCGAGCGTGAAGCTCTCGACGTTGACGAAGGCGATGTAGTGCGCGTAGAGCACGCCGGCCACCGCGGCGAGCGATGCCGACACGGCGACCGCGAGCGTCTTGATCGCGGCGACGTTCTTACCGGCGGCCTGCGCCGCCGATTCGCTGTCGCGCAGCGCCTGCAGGCTGCGTCCGAAGGCCGAGCGCAGCAGCAGCGTCGTGGCCGCGATCACCGCGCCGAGGCAGGCGAGGGTCAGCACGAGGAATTGGGCCGGCGCGGCGACCGCGCGGCCGAACAGCTCGGCCGGCGGGATGCCGGTGACGCCGCCGATGCCGCCGGTGACCGACTTCCATTCCGAGAACACCGTGACGGCGATCACCTGCAGCCCGAGCGAGGCGGCGACGAAGTACTCGCCGCGCACGCGCAGCGCCGGCAGGGCGAGCGCCACCGAGACCGCCGCGGCCAGCAGCATCGCCAGCGGCAGGGTGACGAACAGCGATGCTGACAGGTGCAGCGCGACGAACGCCGCGGTGTACGCGCCGACGCCGAAGAACACCGCGTGCGCGATCGAGTAGATGCCCGCGTAGCCCATCACGAAGTTGAGCGTCACCGCGAGCACCGCGTTGATGCCCACCAGCACGCCGAGGTTGATGAGATAGGCAAGCATGGGAGCGGCCGGTCAATGCGCGTGCGCGCGGCCGAAGAAGCCGGTCGGACGCACGAGGATGAAGCCGAGCAGCACGACGAAGGTCACCGCCTCGCTCCACTGCGGCTCGAGCCGCCACAGCGCCAGGTTCTCGGCCATGCCGAGCAGCAGGCCCGCGCAGGCCGCGCCGCGCAGGCTGCCGACGCCGCCGACGATGGTGGCCGCCAGGCTGATCAGCATCACGTGGTTGCCCATCGCCGGGTTCGCGCCCGAGGTGGCCACCGTCAGAGCCGCCGCCGGCACGACGAGCAGCGAACCGAGCGCGAAGGCGAGCGTGGACAGCCTCGCCGGGTGCAGGCCGTAGGCGCGCACGAGCTGGGCGTTCTCGGCCAGCGCGCGCAGCGCCACGCCGCGCTGCGTGGTGCCGAGAAAGTGCTGCAGCAGCCAGAAGCAGACGAGCGCGCAGCCGATGGCGACGCCGGCCAGCGGCGCGACGAAGACGCCGGGCAACACCTCGGCGCTGCGGCTGAGCGGCGTCGACACCGTGACGACGCTGCGGCCGAAGGCGATGCCGACCACGTTCTGCACCACGATCGCGCTGCCTAGCGAGGCGATGAAGAGGGTGAAGAACGATCCCTCGTGGCGGCGGATCGGCGCGTACACCACGCGGTCGAGCAGCACGCCGAACAACACCGCTGCCGCGGCGGCGCCGAGCAGCGCCAGGGACCAGTGTGCGCCGGCGCGAGCGGCGAGCGAGTAGAAGACATAGGCCGCGATCACGAAGGCCGACCCGTGCGCCAGGTGGAACACCCGGGTCGTGCCGAAGATCAGCGAGAAGCCGGCAGCGGTGAGGGCGTAGAGGGCGCCGGTCTGCAGGCCGTTGACGAGCAGCTGGAGCAGCAGCAAGGCGCGGCCGCCGTCACTTCGTGGCCACGACCGCCACCGCCTTGGCCACGCCGCCGGCACCGATCTCGTTGATCTGGATCGGCGCGTTGACGGTGCCGTTGGCCTCGAACGAGACCTTGGCGCCGACCAGGTCGAAACTCCGCGTGGCGGAGCGTTGCGCGAGCAGGTTCTCGCCGGTGACCGGCTTGCCCTGCTTCTGCAGCTCGGCGGCGAGCAGCACGAACACGCGCACGATGTTGTAGTAGTTGATCGTGTAGACGTTGGCCGCCTTGCCGTGCTTGGCCTTGTAGTCGGCGACGAAGCGCTTGGTCACGGCGTCGCCGCCGTCGGTGTCGACCAGCTGGGTGGTGAACAGCGCGCCCTTCGCCTCGGGCAGCGCGAGGATCTCGGGGTTGGAGAAGGCGCCGTAGCTGGCCAGCGTCTGCGTCACGCCGTTGTCTCGCAGCTGCTTGATCGCCGCCACCTGCTGCGCGCCGTAGGAGGCGATGTAGACGAGGTCGGGCCTGGCCTCGCGGATGCGCGCGGCCACGCCGGCGAACTGCTGCGTCGCCACCGGCACCGACAGCGCTGCGACGAGCTCGCCGCCGGCGCCGGGCAGGGCCGCCTCGAACTCCTTGCGGATGCCGTTGCCCAGCGGGTCGTCCACGTACAGCAGCGCGATGCGCTTGAGGTTGCGCTGCTTGACGACATACGGCACGAAGGCGCGCACCTCGAAGTTGGCGAGCGGGATGACGTTCCAGAAGTAGGGCCCCAGTTCCGCCAGGTCCGGCCCGACACCGCCGCCGTTGACGGCGACGACCTTCGCGCGCGCCGCGATCGGCGCGATCGCCTTCGCCACGCCGCTGTAGGAGGACAGCACGAAGGGGACGCTCTCGACGTTGACGAGCTTGTTGATCGCGATCACGCCGTTCTGCGGCGTGCCTTGCGTATCTTCGACCAGCATGCTCAGCTTGCCCTTGAGCACGCGGTCGGCGTTGGCGTGGTCCACCGCGAGCTGCGCGCCGCTGGACATGAGTTCGCCGAAGGTGGCCTGGGTGCCGCTCATGGCGAACAGCGCGCCGATGCGCACGTCCTGGGCGCGCGCCGCTTGCGCCGAAGCGACGAACGCGAACGTCGCCGCGAGTCTTCCGATGACTTGCCACATTGCCGGGTCTCCTGCTGCTGTCGTTGTCGGGAACGGGCGGGCGCCTACTCGACCTTGATGCCCGCCTTACGCACGATCGCGCCGTAGCGCTGGTAGTCGGCCTGGATCGTCTGCTCGAACTCCGTGGGCGAGCTGGCGACGATGTCGAAGCCCATCTCGACCAGCCGTGCGGTCATCGCCGGCTCGCGGAGGATCGCCACGATCTCGCGGTTGAGCATGTCGACCACCGCCTTGGGCGTGCCGGCGGGCGCGAGGTAGCCGACCCAGACCGAATAGTCCACGCCGGACACGCCGAGCTCGGCGAAGGTCGGCATGTCGGGCAGCACCGCGGAGCGCCTGGAGGAAGCCAGGGCGATCGGCCGCAGCGCGCCCGTGCGCACGTGCGGCGCGGCCAGCGGCACGTCGGCCATCGACACCGGCACCTGACCGGCGACAACGTCGGCGATCGCCGGCGCGCTGCCGCGATAGGGCACGTGGACCATGTCGATCCCGGTCGCGGCCTTCACCGACTCGCCGCCCAGGTGCCCGGCGCCGCCGTTGCCCGACGTGGCGAAGCTCAAGCCCCCCGGCTTGCTGCGCGCGAGCGCGAGGAACTCCTGCAGGTTCTTCGCGGGAACCGACGGATGCACGAACACGCCCATCGCGATCGTCGTGGCGTGCACGACAGGGACGAAGTCCTTCACCGGGTCGTACTGCAGCTTGGCATAGACATGGCCGTTGATCGCGTGGCCCGAGTTGACCAGCAGCAGCGTGTAGCCGTCGGCAGGCGCCCGCGCCACCAGCGCCGCGCCGATGCCGCCGGTGCTGCCCGGCTTGTTCTCCACCACCACCGGCTGGCCCCATCGCTCCTGCAGGCGGCGGGCGATGTCGCGGGTCAGCACGTCGGTGCTGCCGCCTGCAGGGATGGGCGCGACGATGCGGATCGGCCGGTTGGGATAGTCCGCCGTTTGCGCGCGGGCCGCCAGCGGCACGATGCACGGCACAAGCAACGCCAGCAGCGCCAGGGAGCGAAGCGATGACCAGGACATGGGATTCTCTCCGGGCGGGCACCTGCGCAGCGGGTGCGGCCCATCGGTGCTACTGCACCGTCAGATTGAGGGACTTGATGAGCGGGCCCCACAGCGCCAGCTCGGCGGCGATCGCCCGCGACATCTCCTGGGGCCCGCCGAAGGCCACGTCGAGGCCCAGCGCCGCGAGGCGCTCGCCGGTGTCCGGCGCGGCGGCGGCCAGCTCCAGTTCGCGCGTCAGCCGCTGCTGCACGGCCGGCAGCAATCCGGGCGGCGCGACCACGCCCATCCAGCCGCGAAACTCGTAGTCGGGCACGGTCTCGGCGATCGCGGGCAGGTCGGGGTACAGCTTGTGGCGCCGGTGCCCCGTCGTCGCCAGCAGGCGCAGCTTGCCGGCGGCCGCCAGCGGCCCGGCACTGTTGGGCGCGTCGAAGACGAACTGCAAGGAGCCGCCCATCAGGTCGTTGATCGCCAGCGCCGTGCCGCGGTAGGGCGCGTGCGTGAGCTTCACGCCGGCCCTGGCCGCGAGCAGCTCGCCGCTCAGGTGGTTGGTCGACCCGATGCCGGCCGAGCCGTAGCTCAGCACGCCCGGCTGCGCGCGCGCTGCCGCGAGCAGATCGGCCAGGCTGCGCCACGGGCTGTCGGCGCGCACCGCCAGCAAGTTGACGTACTCGCAGACCTTGGCCACCGGCGTGAGGTCCTTGAGCGGGTCGTAGCCCACGTTCTTGTACAGGCTCGGCCCGATGCTCAGCGACGCCGTGTGCGCGAAGCCGATCGCATAGCCGTCGGGCGCCATCTTCGAAAGCCGCGCGATGCCCAGCGTGCTGCCGGCACCGGGCACGTTCTCGACGATCACGGTCTGGCCGAGCTGCGCCTGCAGCCGGCTGGCGAACAGGCGCGTCACGCTGTCGGCCGGCCCCCCGGGGGCGAAGCCGACGATGAAGCGCACCGGGCGCGAAGGATAGGCAGCGTCCTGCGCGGCCGCGCGCCAGGGCAGCAGTGCGGCGCCAATGCCGCCGAGCAGACAGTCGCGGCGCGAGCGGTTCATCGTGTGCACTCCTCGAAAGCCCTCAATACGAACGCGGCAGCCCCATCACGTGTTCGGCGATGTAGTTCAGCACCATCTCGCGGTTCAGCGGCGCGGTGCGCAGCAGCCGCACCAGGCCGTAGAGGTCGTAGATGCCGTACTCCTTCGTGAAGCCGTTGCCGCCGTGGGTCTGGATCGCGGCGTCCACGGCGTGGATGCCGGCCTCCGCGGCGGCGTACTTGGCGATGTTCGCGAACTCGCCCGCCGGCTGCCCCTGGTCGAAGGCCCAGGCGGCCTTCAGCGCCATCAGCGAGGCCATCTCGATCTCGCTCCGCGCGATGGCCAGCGGATGCTGAACGCCCTGGTAGGCGCCGATCGGCGTCTTGTTGAAGAGCTTGCGGTCGTTCGCATAGGCCACCGCCTTCTTCAGCGCGAAGCGCCCGATGCCCGTGCACAGGCCCGACAGGATGATGCGCTCCGGGTTGAGCGTGTCGAACAGGATCGAGAAGCCCTTGCCGACCTCGCCGAGCACGTCGTCCTCGGTCAGCGTCACGTCGTCGAAGAACACCTGCCACTGCGTCTCGGGCACCGGGAAGGCCACCGGGATCAGCGTCTTGCTGATGCCCTTCTTCTTCATGTCGACCATGAAGATGGTGAAGCCGTCGGCCTTCTTCTTCACATCGGCGCGCGGCGTGGTGCGCGTCACCACCATCGCGTAGTCGGCATGGTTGGCGTCGGTGATGAAGACCTTCTGGCCGGTGAGCCGGAAGCCGCCCTTGCCGTCGGTCTTGGCGAGGGTGGTGATCTCCATCGAGTTGGAGCCGGCGTTCGGCTCGGTGATGGCGAAGCAGAACCGGATTTCGCCGGCGCAGCCGCCCGGCAGCAGCCGGCGCTTCATGGCCTCGCTGGCGTGCTTGGCCATCAGGCCCATCGTCATCGTCGGGCCGACCACCAGGTTCAGCAGCGGGATGCCGTTGTTCGCGAGGCCTTCCATGAACAGCAGCATCTCGGTCATGCCCTGGCCGGCGCCGCCATAGGCTTCGGGCACCATGATGCCGAGAAAGCCGTCGTCGGTGATCTGCTTGTACAGCTCGGCCGGCCGCTCGCTCTTCTCGGCGTACTTCTTCCAGTAGGCGTGGTCGAAGCGCTGCGACGCGCGGTCGCCGTACTCGTAGACCATGCGCTGTTCCTGCGTCAGGGCGAAATCCATGCGAGCTCCTGCAGTGGCTGTGGATGGGGCCAAGCTTCAGCGGTTGGCCGAGGGGAATTTCGGCGCGCGCTTCTCTTTCACCGCGGCCACGCCTTCGGGCGCGTCCTCTCCGAGGAAGCACAGCATCTCCATCGCCAGCGAGCTTTCGAAGATCGGCCGCGCCATGTTCATCCAGCCGTTCAGCGAACGCTTGGTGAAGCGGATGGCCTGCTGGCTGCCGGCGGCCAGCTTGTCGGCCACCTCCATCGCCTTGTCCATCAGCTGGGCGCGCGGCACGCACAGGCTCACGAGGCCGATGCGCTCGGCCTCCTTGCCCGAGACGAACTCGGCCGTCAGCAGGTAGTACTTGGCCTTGGCCATGCCGCACAGCAGCGGCCAGCAGATCGCGGCATGGTCGCCCGCGGCGACGCCGAGCTTGACGTGGCCGTCGGTGATCTTCGCCTCCTCGGCCATGATGCTGATGTCGGCCATCATCGCCACCGCGAGGCCCGCGCCGACGGCCACGCCGTTGATCGCGGAGATGACCGGCTTCTCGCAGGCCATGACGTTGTAGACGATGTCGGAGGCCTCCGTCATCACGTTGTTGATGGTCTGCGCGTTGCCGACCATGCCGGTGATCCAGGAGAGGTCGCCGCCGGCCGAGAAGGCCTTGTCACCGGCGCCC
>JAHCKS010000044.1 GCA_026125665.1 Rubrivivax sp. | reverse complement strand
ACGACTTCGCATGAAGGAAGGTTCAGCTTCTTGTGAGGCGGACCTGGCCGGTACACGCTCCCCCAGCGGCGCCGCGGCACGCAGCCGGCCGGCTCGGCTCCGGCCGTGATCAATCCGTGAGGTTCGCAGAGCAAGCTCACGGCTGCAGCCCGCTGCCATGCTCCCCACCACGCCCTGCTCCACCTCCGCAGTGCCGCGCCGCATCCTCGTCGTCGAGGACGAGCGCGACATCGCCGAGCTGGTGGCGCTGCACCTGGCGGACCTGCCGGCGCAGGTGACGCTGGCCAGCGAAGGGCTCGGCGGCCTCGACCTGGCGCTGCGCCAGCCGTGGGACGCGCTGGTGCTGGACATCCGCCTGCCCGGCCTGAGCGGCCTGGACCTGTGCCGCGAGCTGCGTGCCTGCGCCTCGCCGCTGCCGATCCTGATGCTCACTGCGCGCGACAGCGAGCTCGACCGCGTGCTCGGCCTCGAGCTGGGCGCCGACGACTACCTGACCAAGCCGTTCAGCGTGCTGGAGCTGCGCTCGCGCGTGAAGGCCCTCATCCGGCGCAGCACGCTCACCGCGGCGCGCCACGACGAAGCCGCGGCGCACGGCCCGCAGGCCGTGGTGCACGACGCACTGCGCGTGGACCGCCTGCAGCGCCGCGCCTGGCTGGCGGCGGCCGAGATCGCGCTGACACCGCGCGAGTTCGATCTGCTGTGGCACTTCGTGCAGCACCCCGGGCGCGTGTTCACGCGCGCGCAGCTGCTGGCCGAGGTCTGGGGCCACGGCTACGACGGCTACGACCACACCGTCAACAGCCACATCAACCGCCTGCGCAGCAAGCTCGGCGACGAACGCGCCGAGTCCGCGTTCATCCACACCGTGTGGGGCGTGGGCTACCGCTTCGAGGTGCGGCCGTGAGGCGCCGCCGGCTCGCGTTCGGCAGCTGGCGCCGCCGCCTGCACGTGCGCGCGGCGCTGCTCACGGTGCCGCTGCTGGCCGTGCTGGGCGCGGCGATGGTGCTGCTGCTGCGGCACTACAGCGCCCAGGCGGCGCTCGAGGCCGGGCAGCGCATGAACCTGGGCCTGGCGCGCTACGTGCTGGCGCAGCAACCCTCGAGCCTGCTGCGCGCCGACGGCGCCCCCGACGCGGCGCGCATGAAGGCGCTGGCCGCGCACGTGATGGCCATCAACCCGTCGGTGCAGCTGTACCTGCTGGACGAACGCGCCCGCGTCGTCGCGCACGCGCTGGAACCCGCGCCCGGCCTGGCGGACCCCACCGGCCAGGTCGTCGACATGGCCCCGATGCAGCGGCTGCTGCGCGCCGCGGCCGACGAGCGCGACGTGCGCCTGCCGGTGCTGGGCAGCGACCCGCGCCACCCCGGGCGGCCGAACACCTTCACCGTCGCGCCGCTGCAGGGGCCGGGCGGGCACATGGGCTACCTGTACGTCGTCCTGAACGGCCGCGGCACCCAGGACGCGGGCGCGAGCCTCACCAACTCCGACGCGCTGCGCGCGATGGCCGCCGCGGCGGCGCTGGCCGTGCTGCTGGCCGCGGCCGTGCTGTGGCTGGCGTGGCACCAGCTGACGCGCCCGCTCAGGCGCCTGACGCGCGAGGTGCAGGCCTTCCGCACGGACGGCGAGCCCGGCGCCGGCCGCGTCGCGGCGGACGACGGCGACGAGATCGGCCTGCTCGAGCAGGCGGTGCGGGCGATGCGCGAGCGCATCGCGCTGCAGTTCCACCGGCTCGAGGACGCCGACCGGCAGCGCCGCGAGCTCGTCAGCAGCATCTCGCACGACCTGCGCACGCCGCTGGCCAGCATCCGTGGCTACGTCGAGACGGTGCTGCTGCGCGGCGACGCGCTCGACGCCGAAGCCCGCGCCGGCTACCTGCGCAAGGCACTGCGGCACACCGAGCTGCTGGGGCGCCGCATCGCCGAGCTGTTCGAGCTGTCCAAGCTCGATGCCGGGCGCGCCGTGCCGCGCCAGGAGGTGTTCTGCCTCGCCGAGCTGCTGCAGGACGTGGTGCAGAACTACCAGCTCGCCGCGCAACGGCGCGGCGTGGCGCTCGCGCTGGCCGCGGGCAGCCGCGCCCAGGCGCGCGTGCTGGCCGACATCGCGATGATCGAGCGCGTGCTGCAGAACCTGATCGACAACGCACTGCGGCACACCGCGGCGGGAGGCCGCATCGAGCTCGGCGTCGAGAAGGACGGCGCCTTCATGCGCATCAGCGTCAGCGACACCGGCTGCGGCATCGCCCGGCACGAGCTGCCGCACGTCTTCGAGCGTTACCGCAGCGCCGGCGATCGCGTCGCCGGCGGCAGCGGCGGCGCGCGCACGGCGGGCTCGGGGCTCGGCCTGGCGATCGTCAAGCGCATCGTCGAGCTGCACGGCAGCATCGTGCGCGTGCACTCGGAGCCGCAACGCGGCACCCGCTTCGAGTTCCTGCTGCCGCAGGCTTCGGGCTGAGCTCAGTTGGCCGCCAGCCCGTTGGTGCCGGCCACGAGGCCGCCGAGCGTGCCGGCGGCGGCGAGCCCGCCGTCGGCCGCGATGGCGAACGACGTGAGGGTGCCCGCCCCCGCGTTGAGGGCAAACAGCCAGCGGCCGTCGGCCGAGATGGCCGCGTCGATCGGCCCGCCGGGCGACACCGCCGCCACCGCAGCCAGCAGCCGCACCTGCCCCGAGCGCAGCACGGCGTAGCTGCTGATCGTGCCGCTGCCGGTGTTGGTGACGTAGGCGAAGCGGCCGTTCGGTGTCACCACCACCCAGCAGGCGGCCGTCTGCGTCGTGCCCACCGAGGCGCTGCGCAGGATCGGGCGCGCCGGCTGCCAGTCGTCGAAGACGTAGGAGGACACCGCGCTCGCGTTGGCCGCGCCGCCGAAGGCCTCGCTGACGATCGCCGTGCCGCGCTTGTCGAAGGCGAAGCCGAACGGCGTCGCCCCGGCCGATGCCGTCACGAGCGGCTGGCCGATGACGAGCCCGTGGTGCCGCACGCGATAGCTCGTGAGCTTGTCGGTCGCCTTCTCCGTGACGAGCAGCACGTCGCCGTCCGGGCTGAACCCCACCTGCGCCGGACCCGTGCCGCCCGCCGCCGACAGCGGCCGCGTGCCCCCGGGCAACGGGTGCAGCCGGCCGGCCAGGTTGCGGAACGCGCTGATGCCCCCGGCACCCTCGGCGTTGAGCACGACCACCAGGCCGTCGTGCTCGGTGACGCTGATCGGCTGCAGGCCGCCGGCGTCCACCACCGAGCGCAGCACGATGCTTCGCCGGCGCACGGCGAAGGTCGAGACGGTGTGGCTGAGCGCGTTGACGACGAACAGGAAGCGCCCGCTGCGGCTGAACGTGACCGCGCCCTGGTTGCCCAGGCCGCCACCGGTGCCCGCGCCGTGCGTGGCCAGGCGCTGGCGCAGGCCCAGCGTGCCGTCGCCACCGACAGCGTGCACGAGCAGCTCGTTGCCCGAAGTCGCATTGGTCATCGTGAAGACATGGCCGCCGCGCAGCCCGTCGCCGTCGTCTTCATCGTCGTCGGGCTTCGCCGCCGCCGGCAGGCCGGGTGCGGCAAGCGCCAGCGCCACGCCGGCGGTCTCGAAGAATCTGCGTCGCGAGGATTGCATCTGTGGGCTCCAACAAGGATCGATCGGATTGGGCTCGCGCCGCCACGTCGCGGCGCGCGGGCCAGTCTGGGCAGCCCGCGGCGCGAAGTCCTCACCGATTCGTCAACGATCCTCGTCGGAACCCCGACATGCCCGCGACCGCGCGAGCGCTGGCGCCGGGCTTGGCCTCAGCCGCGCCAGGGCGGTGCCGCCACGCGGGTCGTCTCGCCCGGGATGCGCGGAAAGGCGTCGGCCTGCCAGCGCGCCGCCGCGGCGGCGATGCGCTCGCGATCGGTGGCCACGAAGTTCCACCACATGCGCACCGGCTGCTCGATCGGGGCGCCGCCGATGACGACGAAGTGCGCACCGGTGCCATCGCCGCTTCCCGTCTCGGCTGCGGTGCCTTCGGCGCCCTCTGGGTTCGCTGCGCTCGTCGGGTCCGGCGCGATGCGCAGCTCGGCGCCGGCCGCCGCCACGGCCATCGTGCGCGGGGGCAGCGTCTCGCCGTCGATGCGCAACGCGTCGAGCGGCGCGTAAATCGCCATCTCCGGCGCCAACGGCGGCAACGTGAAGGTGACGCCGGCGTCCAGCCGCACGTCGAGGTAGAGCGTGGGCGAGGCCGGCCGCACCGGGCTCGTCGCGCCGAAGGCCGTGCCCACCAGCACACGCAAGCGCACGCCGGTGGCCGGCATCACCGGCGGCAGGTCGGCCGCGCCGACATGCTGGAACGCCGGATCGGTCGCCTCCAGCGCCGGCGGCAGCGCCACCCACAGCTGCAGGCCGTGCAGGCGGCGCGCGCGCCCACGCTCCTCGGGCGGCGTGCGCTCGCTGTGCACGATGCCGTGCCCGGCCGTCATCCAGTTGACCTCGCCCGGCGCGATCGCCTGCACGGTGCCGAGGCTGTCGCGGTGCATCAGGCGGCCCTCGAAGAGCCAGGTCACCGTCGCCAGGCCGATGTGCGGGTGCGCGCCGACATCGCTGTCGGCTTCGGCCGGCAGCGTCACCGGGCCGAAGTGGTCGAAGAAGACGAAAGGCCCGACGGCGCGGCGCGCCGCCGCGGGCAGCAGCCGCCGCACGGTGAGGCCGGCGGCCAGGTCGGTGGTGTGGCCGGTGAGTCGCAGCAGGCTCATGGACTTGGGCTCCCGTCGGCGAAGGCAGGCATGATCGCGCAGGTCGCCATGATCCTCACGCAGCTGCCCGACCTGCCGCCGCGGCCGCTCACCGCCGGCAACGCGGAGTTCCGCCGCCGCTTCTACGCGCGCTGGGGGCGCGAGAACGCCGTCGTCTGCGGCCGGGCGCGGCATGCCGAGTACGCCGAGCACCCGCAGACGCTGTCGCTGAAGATGGCCGGCGGCGGCCGCGAGCGCTACCTGCTCGGGCCGCGCGACGTGGTCGTCGACGACGACAGCTACCTCGTGCTGGACGAAGGCGCGCGCTACGGCAGCGTGCTCAGTGTCGACGGCACGCCGCGCGGCGGGCCGGCGTGGACCTTCGCGATCTTCTTCCGCCCCGGACTGGCGGCCGACGTGGCCGCGGCGCGCACGCAGCGCACGGACGCCGCGCTGGAGCTTGCTGGCGTCGAGGCCCGCGCCCCCGCCTTCGCGCCGCACCTGCGGCCGCACGGCGATGCGGTGAGCGCGGGCCTGCGCGCCATCGCGCGGGCCATCGCCGCTGGTGAACGCGACGAGCTCTGGCTCGAGGAGCAGTGTGTCGCGCTGCTGGCCACGCTGCTGGGCGCCGAGGCGCGCGCCGGCGCGGGGCGCGGGGAAGGCGCGCCGGCGCACGGCACTGCGGGCCGCGCCGCGCCACGGGCCGCGCAGCGCGCCGAGCTGCGCCGCCGCCTGCACCTGGCGGCCGACTTCATGCATGCTCACCACGCCGAGCCGCTGACGCTGGACCAGCTCGCCGCCGAGGCCTGCCTGTCGCGCTACCACTTCGTGCGCGAGTTCGCGCGTGCCTTCGGCCTTTCGCCGCATGCCTGGCTGACGCGCAAGCGGGCGCGGGTGGCCTGGCGCCTGCTGGCACGCGGCGAAACCGATCGCGAGGCCGTCGCGCTGCGTTGCGGCTTCGGCAGCCGCTGGTCGCTGGCACGCGCACTGGCGCGGCACGATGCGCCGGCCGATGTGTCGCCGACGCCGGCAGCGTGGGCGGCCTCTGCGGCGGCGTTCACTTCCTTCGCGCAAGATCCGCACGCGCCGCCGGCGCCGGGTGGCTAGCCTCGCGAGCGTCAGCACCCGACCCCGCCCCTCGTGACCCTTGCCGTGAACCGGAGCCGCTTCCTCCTCGTGCCCGCCGCCGTGCTGGCACTCGCGGGTGCGCCATGCGCGAGCGTGCTGGCGCAGGCACCCGCCGCATCGGCGGCCACTGCCTCGGGCCCGCCAACGTGCAGTGCAGCCGAGTACCGCCAGTTCGACTTCTGGCTCGGTGACTGGGACGTGCACACGCCCGACGGCAAGCTCGCCGGCCGCAACGTCATCACGCGCATCGCCGGCGGCTGCGCGCTGCACGAGAACTGGGCCGGCCGCGGCGGCTTCACGGGGCAGAGCCTGAACGCCTGGAACGCGCGCGAGAAGCGCTGGCAGCAGACCTGGCTCGACTCGGCCGGCGGCCGGCTCGACCTGGCCGGCGCTTTCGGCGACGGCGCGATGGTGCTCGAAGGCACGACGCCGCACCCGAAGACGGCCGGCGCCACGCAGCGCCACCGCATCACCTGGACGCCGAACACCGACAGCAGCGTGCGCCAGCTGTGGCAGACCTCCGACGATGACGGCCGCAGCTGGGCGACGGCCTTCGACGGGCGTTACGTGCGGCGGCCGTAGCGGCCCGGCGCCACGGCCGCGCGATCCGCCAGCAGCGATCCGTCGCGCATCTGTCGCCGACGGGGCAGGCCCGCGGCGGCCGCCGGCGCCCGGCGTGCCAGGCAGGCGAGCGCGGCGTGCGACAAGAAACGTTACGCAGCGGTACGCCGCCGAAAGGACGGGCCGCGCTGCGCCGCCGACGATGCGCCCTGTGTTCAACCCGCCGGCCCGGTGTGCCTCGCGGCACGCACGCCGGCCCCACATGGAAAGGCCCATCGTCATGGCCCCCCGCATCAAGACCTGGATCAAGCGCAGCCTCATCGGCCTCTTCGGCGCCGCGGCGCTGCTCGGCACCTTCGCCGCCTTCTCGCACGGCAGCGCCTACCGCCACGGCTGGCACGCCATGAGCGACGAGGACGCGGCGAAGATGAAGACCCGCCTCGTCGAACGCGCCGGCGAGCGGCTCGACCTCGACGAGGCGCAGAAGGCCAGGCTCGGCGTGCTCGCCGACAAGCTGCGCGAGCAGCGCAACGCCTTCGTCGGCGAGACCAAGGACCCGCGCGCCGAGCTGCAGGCACTCATCGCCGGCCCCACCTTCGACCGCCACCGCGCGCAGCTGCTGGTGCAGGCGAAGACGCAGGCCGTGCAGCTGAAGAGCCCGGAGGTCATCGCGGCGGCGGCCGACTTCTACGACAGCCTGCGCCCCGAGCAGCAGGCCAAGGTGCGCGATTTGCTGCAGCGGCGGGGCCGGCATGGGCGGCACGGCGGCTGAGGCCGGCGGGCTGGCCGCGACGGCGGTGCTCGACCCGGGCCCGCTCGCGGGGCTCGGCCCGGTAGTCGGCCCGGTGATTGGCGCGGTGATCGGCCCGGGGTTCGGCCCCGTGGCCGGCCTGACCCTCGCGGCTCTCGGTGCTGCCTGGTCGGCCTGGGCCGCGTGGGAGCTGGTGCGCGCCGGCAACCGCCTCGCACCCGGTGCCGCGCCGGCACGCTTCGTCGACGAAGGGCCGTTCGCGTGGAGCCGCAACCCGATGGCGCTCGGCGCCGTGCTCGCCACGTTCGGCGTCGGCCTGGCGCTCGGCCTGCCGGCCGCCGGCGCCGTGGCCGCGGTGGCGCTGGCCGCCTGGGCCCACGCGCGCATCGTGCACGAGGAGCGCGAGCTGCAGCGGCGCTTCGGCGGTTGGTACAGTGACTACGCGGCGCGCGTGCGCCGCTGGATCTGAAGGACCGCCGACGACGATGCCGCGGCTGCTGCTGATCGACGACGACGAGCACCTCGGCCCGCCGCTGGCGGCCTACCTGCAGCGTTCGGGCTTCGAGCTCGTGCAGGCCACGCGGCCGAGCGAAGGGCTGGCGCGCCTGCGCGGCAGCAACGGTGGCGGCGGCGGCGGCACCAGCGGCACCAGCGCGGGCCCCTTCGACGCCGTCATCCTCGACGTCATGCTGCCCGAGATGGACGGCTTCGAGACCTGCCGCGCCATCCGCCGCGAAAGCCAGGTGCCGATCATCATGCTCACCGCGCGCGGCGACGTGATGGACCGCGTCGTCGGCCTCGAGCTGGGCGCCGACGACTACCTGCCCAAGCCCTTCGAGCCGCGCGAGCTGCTGGCGCGGCTGCACACGGTGCTCAGGCGCCTGAACCACCAGCCCCGCGCCGCGCCGGCCACGAAGGGCCGGCTGGTCTTCGAGCACCTCGTCATCGACCTCGACCGGCGCGAGGTGCACACGCGCGGCGCGGCCACCGGTGCGCCCGGCGCGCCGCTCGCGCCCCTCGCAGCCCTGGGCGAAGACCGCCTCGTCGAGCTCACCGGCACCGAGTTCGAGTTGCTCGCGCTGCTGGCCGCGCAGCCGGGCCGTGTGTTCAGCCGCGACGACATCCTGACGCGCCTGCGCGGCCACGCCGCCGAGGACATCGCCAGCCGCGCCGTGGACATCCTCGTCAGCCGCCTGCGCCGCAAGCTCGAGCCGCTGGAAGTGATCCGCACGCTGCGCAACGCCGGCTACGTGTTCACCGGGGTGCGCGCTTGAGCCCCTCGCAGCCGCCCGGAGCGGCTCGTCCGCAGCGCGCCGGCGCGAAGGCGGTGCGCCGGTGAACCCGCCACCGGCGCCGCGCGAAGCGAAGGAAGGCGCGCCGCGGCGACGCCGCTGGCACGAGGCGCACCACCGCATGCGCCACTCGCTGAAGGCGAGGCTGGTGCTGCTGTTCCTGCTGATGGGCATCGGCACGGCGGCGATCTTCGGCTTCGGCATGCAGCGTGCCGTGGTGGGCGGCTGGCAGGCCTTCGCGCGGCCGCTGCTGGCCGACTACGTCGACCGCCTCGCCGCCGAGATCGGCAGCCCGCCGAGCGCGGCCCGCGCGCAGGCGCTCGCCGAGCGGCTTCCGGTGCGCGTGCGCATCGACGGGCCGGCCGTGCGGCTGGACACGCATCCGCAGCACGGCGACGAGGCCACGAACCGCCGCCGCTTCGGCGGCTGGCGCGACGACGCGGACGACGTCGACGACTGGGGCCTCGCGCGTACCACCGCCGACGGCCACCGCGTGCGTTTCAGCCTGGCCCGGCCACCCGAACACTGGCGCGCGCGCGGCATCGGCTGGATCACGCTCGGCGGCCTGCTGGCCGTGACGCTGCTCGCCTACGCCGCGGTGCGGCGGCTGCTGCGGCCGCTGGAGGACATCACCGTCGCCGTGGAGCGCTACGGCCGCGGCGAGCTCGGCACGGCGATCGCCATCCGCCGGCACGACGAGCTGGGCGACCTCGCGGCACGCATCAACCGCATGGCCGGCAGCCTGCACGGCATGCTGGAAGCCAAGCGCGCGCTGCTGCTGGCCATCAGCCACGAGCTGCGCAGCCCGCTGACACGCGCGCGGCTCAACGCCGAGCTGCTGGCCGAGGCGCCCGAGCGCGCGGCGCTGCTGCGCGACCTGGCGGAGATGAGCGAGCTCATCACCACGCTGCTGGAAAGCGAGCGCCTGGGCGAGGGCCACCAGGCGCTGCACCGCGAGCGCACCGACCTGGCGGCGCTGCTGCGCGAGTTCACGGGCGCCACCGCCGCCGGGGCGGCCGCGGCCGCCGGCCAAGTTGCCAGCGCGCCGAGGGTCGCCATCGACGAGGACATCGAAGAGACCGACGTGGACCCGATGCGCGTGCGCCTGCTCGTGCGCAACCTGCTGGACAACGCGGCGCGCCATGCGGCCGCGGCGAGCGAACCGCCGACGCTGTTCCTGCGGCGCGAGCCCGGCGGCGCACTCGCGCTCGGCGTGCGCGACCACGGGCCGGGTGTCGACGCCGGGCAGCTCGCGCGGCTGGGCGAGCCGTTCCACCGCCCGGACAGCGCGCGCACGCGTGGCGCCGGCGGCGTGGGCCTCGGGCTGCACCTGTGCCGCCTGATCGCGCAGGCGCATGGCGGCGAGCTGCGCATCACCAACCTGAACCCGGGGCTCGACGTGGCGATGGTGTGGCAGGCCGCGCCGCCGTAGGGCTGACGGGCGAACGCCCTGCGGCCGGCGGCACGGCAGTGCGGATCAGCCGGCGTCGATCTGCACGCGCTTCAGGCGCGCGCCCGCCCCGGTCTTGATCGTGACGGCGGACCTCGGCACGTCGAAGTGCCGGGCGACGAGTGCCACGAGCTCGGCGTTTGCCTTGCCGTCCACCCGCGGCGCCTTCAACGTGGCGACGAAGGTGCCGTCGGCCGCCTGCTCGAGCGCGCTGGCGCGCGCGCCGGGCTTCACCTTGACCTGGATCACCGCCATCTCGCCCTCGCAGCCGCGGCACCGACCGGTCTGTGCGCCTGCAGCCTACGCCTTCCAGCTCGCCGGTGAAGTCGGTTCAGTGGCGGCGCGGTCGATGTCGCCACCAGGACACTGCCATGTCACGTGCGCGGCGTGCCGGCCGGCCGGGTCTCGGTGCCGGCACGGGGCGTGGCACAGACGGCTCTGGGCTGCGGCTGAGGGCAGCGCAGCTCATCGCGGGCTTGGGCCGCGCCCTGCTCGGGCAGGTGCGCGCACAGGTACTCGCGAGCGTCTTCGGTGATCCGCGGGCAGTCCCTGGCCACGGCTGCCCAGGTGTGCGTCTCTGCGGCAGCGTCGCCCACCCGCCCGGCCACGGCACCGGCGTAGCGCAGCAGGCAGCGCTTGGCGTCGGCATCGCCGACGAGCCATGGGCCGCCCGGCGCGTGCAGCAGCCAGGCGCCCGCTTCGGCCGAACGATCGATGCCGGCAAGCGCATCGGCGACCTTGTCGCGGCCCAGGGCCCACTGCCCGGACTGCCAGGCCAGCATGGCCTGCAGCAGCCGCGCGCGCGGATCGTGGCCACGTGTCTCGAAGACCTGCATGGCCTCGGCGCGCTTTGCCGGATCATCGAATCGGCCCAGCACTTCTGCCCGCTGGACGGCGTAGCGCGCCGGGGGCGGGCTGCCCGCCGCCCGCTCGGCCTCCTCGATGGCCGCCAGTGCGTCGTCGAGCCGACACTCGACGCTGGCCGCCAAGGCCAGCCCGGCGTGGGCTTCGGCCAGTGCCGGGTCGGCCAGAGCGGCTTCGCGGTAGAGGGCCTGCATCTGCGCGAAGAGGACACCCGCCTGCGCATCACCAGCCAGGCGCCAGTCGTCGAACCGCGCCACGCCCTGCAGGTACTTGACGAAGGCGGAGCCCGGCGCCGCCCGGTCGAGGGTCCCGAGCGCCCGGTCGAACTCGCGACGCACTCTCTCGTCGCCGAGCCGGGGCAGCATGCGACCGAGACGCGCGACCTCCGCGCCGTGGTCGTCCAGGCCCGGCCACCATCGGGCACGTGCGAACCTTGCCTCCGCGTCGACGTACTCGCCGATGCGAAGGAGGTGCCGGCCCTCTGCCGCGACCTGCCCGAGCTGGCCGTGCACGACCGCGGCGGCCATCGCGAGAGCACCGGCCCCTGCTGCGGCGGTCCACACCGCACGATGCCGGCCGACCCACAGCCGAACCCGGTCGGCCGCGGACAGGCGGCCGGCGGCTTCCGCCGGCAAAGACGCCGTGGCCGCCGAGCCCGCATGCCTTCGCTGCGCCCGAACGTCCTCGCACAGCCGCTCCAGCCCTTCCATCACCTCGTCGAACGCCTTCTCCTTGCCGCCAGGGTGCTCGCTGACGGACCTCACGCGGTCGAGCTTGGGCGGCAGGGCCTGACGCTTCGCCAACGGCGAGAACGGCCGCTGCCAGCGACAGGGCTTGAGGATCACCGAAACGATCCGCGTCTTGCCCGCCGCCTCCTGGCGCAGCGCCTGCTCCAGCTCGATGCCCCACACGTACCGGGAGTTGATGAGGTCGGCGCTGACGAGAAGCACCACGACATCGGCTTCGGCGAGGTGGCGGTCGATCTCCTTCGCCCAGTCCTGCCCCGCGCCCAGCTTGCGGTCGTGCCACACCTCGTAGTAGCGCTCCGCCTCCAGTGCGGCCAGGTGCACGCCGAAGCGCTCGCGATCCGCCTCGTCGCGGTGCGAGTAGGAGACGAACAGCCTGAGCGGCCGATCTGCGTCGGCGTCGCTCATCGGCCCGACCCGGCGGCGGGCACCAGCGGGAACGCGTTCGGCGTCGGCGAGCGCATGGGCACCTGGCGCGGGCCGCCGGGGTTGGCGCGCTCGCTGCGGGCCGGCACCTCGCGTGCCACGTACTTGGCCAGCTCCTCCGCGTCCACCACGCCGTCGCGGTCGTAGTCGGCCTCCTTGAGGCCGTCGAGCAGCGCCAGCGTGAAGATGCCGTGCTGTTGCTTGCGGTCCTGGAACGCCAGCGCGTCGCTGCGGCTGGCGGCGAGCACCACCTGCCCCGTCTGGCGCATCAGGTCGCCGATGGCGAAGGCCTCCTCGATCCCCCGGCTCTCGGTCATCGCGCCCGCGTGGCAGGTGTCCAGCACGAGCAGCACGCGGCCGGTGGCGAAGCGACGCAGGAGCTTTTCCAGGCGGTCCTGCGTCAGCGCGTGGCGGCCGATGCTGTCCTCGTTCTCGATGGCGAGGTCGGCCGGCAGGAAGTGGTACTTGTTCTTCAGTGCCCGGCCGTGGCCGGCAAGGAAGACCACCACCGTGTCGCCGGCCTCGAACGGAACGGCGGCGAACGCGCCTTCGATCGCATCGCGGCTCGTCTCGGCCTTCGTCGTCAGAACGCGCGAGGTCACGGTCCGGTACAGCCGCCCGTCGCCAGCCTGGCCGGCCATGCGCTGGACGAAGGCGCGGGCATCGCGGTCGGCGAACTCCACGCCCGCCGTCGCGAGCTTGCTGTCGGCGTACACGGCGCGGGACACGCCCACGCTCAGCAGGTGCAGCTGCGGCTTGGGGGCCGCGCCGCGGACCTCGAGCGTGATCCTCTGGGTCTTCGAGGCCACCTGGCTGCGGGCGTCGAACACCGCCACCTCCAGGCGGTAGCTGCCGGGCGGATAGCGCAGGCGCTGGCTGTACACGCCGCCCATCGGCGCCGGGTCGCGGCCGGCATCCTGCGCCGCGCCGTTGACGCGCAGCGCGAGCCGCCCGACGCCGCCCTTGCGCGGCGTGATGCGCAGCCTCAGCTCGTAGTCGCCTCCCGCCGCGACGACCGGGCTGGCTTCGGACAGCAACTCAAGCTGTGGCGGCAGCCCTTCGCCGAGGAGGCGCCGCACGTCGCCGACATCGGCCAGCGCGGCACGGATGGCGGCCTCGTCGCCCTCGATGCGCCGCACGATCAGGTCGGGACGGTAGAAGGCCTCGCGCAGCTGCGCGGCACTGACGAACTCGGCCTCGCGCTCACGGCTGCCCTGGTTCAGCACGTAGCCCATCAGTGCCTCGCCGTCGGGCGAAGCGGCGAAGAACCCCTCCGGTGTCCACAGCACCCAGCGCCGGCCGTCCGCGTGCACGAACAGCGCAAGCGCTTCGCTGCCCTTGTCGTCGGTGCGGTACCAGCGGATCGTGCCGTCGCCGAGCGCCGCCACGACGAAGCGGCCATCGCGCGACGTGTTGACCAGCCAGGCCACGCCGGGCAGGGATCGCACCCACTGCTGCGTACCCTGCGCGTTGAACCACCGCACCGTGTACTCGCCGCCCAGCGCGAAGTGCCTGGCATCAGCGGAGATGGCCAGGCTGCGCGATCGCTCGTTGGCGTGGAGGTCCACGCGACGGCCCGCGAAAGTCGGCGTGAGGGTGTCGCGCCAGTCCTCCGCCCTCATGGGCAAGCCGTCGATGCGCGGCGCCGCGAGTTCCGGTGCGGGCAGCGTTTCGGCCGGGCCGAGCACCAGCCGCCGCAGATCGAAGCCCAGGCTCTGCCGCGACCAGCGGCCTTGCTGCCAGACGGCGTGGCGGAACGCCAGCAGGTCGCCGGTGCGCGAGAGCCGGAAGTTGTTGTACTCGCCACGGTGGTCGGGAATCGGCGAGTCCTGCCGCGTGAGCATGCGCCCCTCGCCATCGAGCACGCCCCAGGTCGGAGCCTGGCTGGCAAAGACCAGCCGCCCGTCGGCCAGCGCCTGCAGGTCCGGCACCGTGCTGGTCGCCACGGGCCAGGCGGCGAGCGCACGGCCCGTGGTCGGGTCGAAGACGCGCACCGGCATCTGCCCGTCGGGCAGTTGGTTGGTCCCGGCGGCAAAGAGGCGGCGGCCGTCGGCGGACCAACTCACGGCGCTCAGGTTGCCGAGCTCGGCCGCCGAGGTGTCCATCACCCGCAGCGGCGTCAGGTCGGCAGCGGAGAGCACTTGCACCGCCGTGCTGTCGTAGAAGCCGACCGCGATGCGCTCCCCGTTCGGCGAGAAGCGGGCGAAGAAGGCCTCGCCACCGGGCAGCGCACGCGGCGCGACGAGCAGACGCAGTGTCGCGTCGTACAGGCGCACCTTGCCGTCCTCGGCCGTGCTGACGACACGGCCCGCGCGGTCGAAGTCGATGCTGAAGCTGCTGCTCGGGTACGCGGTATCGCGGGCGACCTCGGCGTAGGGTGGCGCGGCGGCGTGCAGGCGGATGCCGCTGCCACTGCCCAGGGCGACCGCAATGCGCCTGCCATCGGGCGACCAGGCCAGGTGGTTCACGGTGTTGGGCAGCGCGGGGATCCGCCCGACGAGGCGCCCCGTGGCGCGGTCGAAGAGGTAGACGGACGTCTCCAGGCCGTCCTTGTTGGTCCATCCACCGACGGCCACCCGCTCGCCGTCGGGGCTGACGGCCGCCGCGAAGAGCTTGCCCTCGTTGTCGCTGCCCACCGGCACGCGGAGGGTCTGCAGCGCGCGGCCGCTGGCCAGGTCCCAGACGCGCGCGGTCTTGTCGCCGGCCACGCTGACGCCATAGCGGCCGGCACGATCCACCGCGAAACGCACGATGGCCGCCGTGTGCATGCCGGCCTCCAGCGCCGGGAACGGCGCGTCGGAGACCGGCTGGGCCGGTACCTTTCCAGGGAGCAGCAACGCAACGCCGAGCAACCAGCTGGCGCGGCGAGCCGCGGGCGCGAGAGGCGCCAACCGGATCCGGATGGCAGACAGGAACATGGCCACACCCCCCCCCGATCTGCCCCGAAGCACTCGATGGCCTAGCGTACCGCCGCGCCGCAAGGCCTGCCAACAGATTCCGGCCTGCACGGCCGGCGGCATCCACCGCATGGGCTACAGCTGTCGCGCGGGCCCGACGGACAGTGGCTGAGCCCTGCAACCGACGTGCGGCCGCCCCCGCGACGGCGACCACCGACTTCGGCACACCCGGCATCACTCAGGCGCGCTCGGCCACCCAACCGAAGCGCGCCGGCGCGCGCGCCGGGCCTGGACGGCCGCCGGCTCGCCAGCGCCGCCCGCGTTCACGCCAGGCGGCGCCGCGCTGCTCACTCGAGGCGGCGTGCCGGCTCGGGCGCCTCGAGCCAGTCGCACGCCAGGTGCGCCAGCGCGCGCACGCCCAGCGGCAGCGGCGCTTCGTCGGCGAAGAAGCGCGGCGAGTGGTTCGGCTCGGCGGTGCGTGCGTCCTTCTCCGGCGGCGTCACGCCGAGGAAGAAGAACATGCCCGGCACCACCTGCTGGAAGCAGGAGAAGTCTTCCGAGCCGGTGACCTTCGGCATCGGCGGCATGCGTCCGGCGCCGGCCACGCGCTCGAGCGTCGGGCGCATCAGCGCGGTGAGCGCGGTGTCGTTCACCGTCACGTCGTAGCCTCGCCGGATGCACACCTCGCAGTCGGCGCGCGCGCTCTTCGCGATGCCTTCGGCCGTCTCGCGCACGCGTGCGTGGATCTGGTCGCGCATCGCCTCGTCGAAGGTGCGGATGGTGCCGACCATGTTCACTTCGTCGGGCACGATGTTGTTGCGCACGCCACCGCGGATGGCGCCCACCGTCACCACCGCCGGCTCGTGCGTGAGGTCGATCTGGCGGCTGACGATGGTCTGCAGGCCCAGCACCACCTGCGACGCGGTGACGATGGGGTCCACCCCGCGCCACGGCGCCGCGCCGTGCGTCTGGCGCCCGCGCACCTGGATCCTGAACTGGTCGGCACTGGCCATCAGCGGGCCGCCGCGCACGCCGACGACGTGGCTCGGCAGCATGCTCGTGACGTGCAGGCCGAAGATCACGTCGGGCTCGGGGTTCTTCAGCGCCCCTTCCTCGATCATCAGCGCCGCGCCACCGCGTTCACCCTCGGGCGCACCTTCCTCGGCCGGCTGGAAGATGAACTTCACGCTGCCCGCGAGCCGGCTGCGCAGGCCCGCCAGCACCGAGGCCACCGTCATCAGGATGGCGGTGTGCGTGTCGTGGCCGCAGGCGTGCATCACGCCGACGGCCTCGCCGTTGTACTCGCCGCGCGCCTGGCTCGCGAAAGGCACGTCCACCTGCTCGGTGACCGGCAGCGCGTCCATGTCGGCGCGCAGCGCGACCACCGGCCCGGGCTTTGCTCCTTTGAGCAGCCCCACGACGCCCGTGTGCGCCACGCCCGTGCGCACCTCGTCCAGGCCGAGCGAGCGCAGGTGATTGGCCACCAGCTCGCTGGTGCGGAACTCGCGGTTGCTGAGCTCGGGGTGCTGGTGGATGTCGCGCCGCCAGGCGATGAGCTGCGGCGTCAGCTCGGCGGCGGCGCGGTCGATGTCGGCGGCGAGCGAGTTGGTGGGGAGCGGTTGGGAGGGCATGGGAGGATCTGTTCGTGTGGGGCGGAGAGTAGCAGCACGGAAGCTGGGCGCCCCGGTCGCCTGCGGCTCGATGGCGGCACGGCCGCGTGACCGGCCTCCTCTTGGCCGGTTCGACGATCGACGCGTGCACTGCGACCGTTCGCGCGGCTGAGCGGGGAGGTTGTGGTGCGGGGCGGCGATCGACCCGTTGCGGACGTCCCGCTCAGCGAGGAGCTGTCGGCGCTCTCCTCAGCGCTCGGCAGTTGGCACGGACCGCTGACGCGGACCGTCATAGGCCCAAAGGTACTCGCGTGGTATCGGCCCCTTGTTCCGGCCGCCCTGACCCGTCTGCTCCCAGGCGTGCGCAAGGATGCCGACCGAACGAGACAGGCAGAACAGACCGCGTGCGAGTGGCGCCGGG
Source organism: Rubrivivax sp. (assembly GCA_026125665.1). Lineage (GTDB taxonomy): Bacteria > Pseudomonadota > Gammaproteobacteria > Burkholderiales > Burkholderiaceae_C > Rubrivivax. The sequence goes on along the minus strand of JAHCKS010000044.1, from coordinate 21,878 downwards.
AAGCCCAGCTCGGCATAGATGACTGCGGTGGCACCGTCGATGTTCATCGGGATGCGCCTGCCGTTCTTGCGGGCAGCAAGCTCGTCCTCGACACCCCGGGCGATCGCCGCATAGCGCCCACCCACGTGGCCTTCCTTGGCGGCTGCGTCGACCAATTCGAGCAAGCGTGGCGCGCGTGGATCGATGGGGTGGAAGCGATGGCCAAAGCCCGAGATGAACTTGCCGTGGCTCGCGATCGCCTCGTCCAGGCCCGCGCGCACCGCATCCGCCGGCAGCGCTCCGGCATCGATCCGCGCTGCGATTGCCTGGTACATCTCGACCGCCTGCTCGCCAGCGCCACCGTGCACGTCGCCCAGCACGTTCACCGCCGACGCCATCGCGTTGTTCAGACCGATGCCACAGGTCGCCGCCATGCGCGCGATCGCGATGCTCGGGGCCTGCGGGCCGTGGTCGACGGCCGACATCAGCGCCGCATCGAGCAGGCGGCCCTGTGCAACGCTCGGCAGGTCCCCGCGCGTCATCAGCCAGATCATCTGGGCGAAGCTGACGTTGCCGATCAACTCCTGGATCGGATAGCCGCGGTAGCGGATCTCGCCCGGCTTCATGTCGATGATCGACGTGCGCCACCACTCGCCGACGCGCGGATCCTTCGGCGAGTCGTTGCTGCTCATATCGCCTTCTCCTCGGCCAGGGTCTCGATCTCGCGGTCGCCGTAGCCCAGCTCCGAGAGGATGCTTCGCGTGTGCTCGCCCAGCTGCGGTGGTGGCGTGGCGACCGATGGTGCCTTGCCGTTCAGCTTGAAGCCCGTGCGAACCACGCGAATGTCGCGGCCGACGCCCGGCGCCTTCTCGAAGGTCGCCAGCATCCCTCGCGCCTCGATCTGCGGATGGGACAACGCCTGAGGGACCGTGTAGACCGGCCCCGCGGGCACGCCGGCATCGTTGAGGGCGCTCCACCAGTGGTCGGCCGATGCATCGGCCATCACACCCTCGATCAGCGCGCGCAATGCCTCGCGGTTCTGCAGCCGCGCGTGCCGGTCGGCGAAGCGCGTGTCCTGCACCCACTCTGGGTGGCCGAGCACCTGGCAGACGGCCTCGAACTGCTCCTGCTCGTTCGCCGCGATGTTGAGCAGTCCCTTGCCGGTGCGGAAGGTGCCCGACGGGCTGGCCGTCACGTTGTCGTTGCCGAGCGGCTGGGGCTCGCGGCCGGCGATCAGGTGGTTCGAGACGGCCCAGCCCATCGTCGCCATCGCCGCTTCGAGCATCGAGACATCGATGAACACGCCTTCGGTACGTCGGTGGTCGGCCAGCGCCGCCGCGACGGCGAAGGCGGCGGTGATGCCGCCGATCGTGTCGGCCACCGGATAGCCGACGCGGTACGGCGCGTTCTCCGGCGCACCGGTGATGCTCATGATGCCGGACATGCCCTGGATGATCTGGTCGTATGCCGGCAAGTCGCGCAGAGGGCCGTCCTGGCCGAAGCCCGAGATCGCGCAGTACACGAGCTTCGGGTTCTCCTTGAACAGCTCCGCGTGGCCGACACCGAGCCGGTCCATCACGCCGGGACGGAAGTTCTCCATCACGACGTCGGCAGTGCGGACGAGGCGACGGAACACCTCCTTGCCCTTCGCGTTCTTGAGGTTCAGCGTGATCGAGCGCTTGCCCGGGTTCTGTGCCAGGAACGAGACGCCCATGTTGGCCTTGTTCAGCTCATGGTCGGCGCCGAGCTGGCGGGCCAGATCTCCGGTTCCGCGGGCTTCGACCTTGATGACGTCGGCCCCCATGTGAGCGAGCTGGTGGCATGCGAACGGTCCGGCCAGCACGTTGGTCAGATCGAGCACGCGGATGCCGCGCAGCGGTTGGATTGCCATGGCGGGCTCCTGGTTGTGCGGCCCTCAGTCGGCCTTGATCGATGCGCTCCAGCGCTCGAACACTTCGGCCTCGCGCCCCTGGCAGGCACCGATGCGCACGACGCCGCCGCAATGGTCCACGACGATGGTCGTGCCTGGGAATGCCTTGGCGGTGTCGATGAGGTCGGTCAGTTGCGCAAAGAACAGCCACGCGTCGTAGCTCAAGCCGAGCGGGGCCAGCTGCGCGAGTCCGGCGCGACAGGCGCTGTCCAGCAGCAGGCCGGCCGGTGCCGCGGTGAGCGGATTGGCGAGCGACGCGTCGGCGTCCCAGGTCGTCAGGTGGCGCACGCCGCGGAAGCGGCCCCGGCCTGCCTCGAGGTGGGCCTCGAGGACTTCGCGGACGGCGGCACCCAACCGAAGGTCCGCATGGCCGACGATGCCGGCGGCGACCCGCCGGGCGCTGCCCTCCGTGACCTGCGCGACGTACTCCGTCTCACCGACCGGCTTGAGCGCCTCGGGGCCGGAGGTGCGGTAGCGCGTCAGCGACCGCATGTACACGGAAGCACGCACCCGATGCCCGGAGCATGCATCGGCGCCGTACTCCTCGCTGAGATAGCGCCAGCCCGGCCGGTCGTAGAAGTGGTGGTGTGCGTCGACGATCGGCAGCTCGGGCTCCAGCACGTCCTCGGGATGGCGCTGCGGCCACTCTTCGCGGACGGGAAGGTAGTTGGGTGGCGACACGCTTCCAGTATGGGGAGGTAGGGGACACCAAGAAAGCGATGTAGTCTTCGATCACTTGATAGCACCGTTATCAATCGAGAGGGCGCACGATGGAGACGGCCTACTTGGAAACCTTCGCGCTCGTCGTCGAGTCCGGGTCGATGTCCGAGGCAGCCCGGCGCCTGGAGCTGACACCGGCGGCTGTTGCGCACCAGCTCCGACTGCTGGAGCGGGAGCTCGGAACACGGCTCCTGACCCGCGCCGGACGGACCGTGGTGCCGACGGAGGCGGGCTTCCGGCTGGCAGATCGCGCCGCGACCATCCTGCGCGACCTGCGGAACATCAAGGCCGCCATCAGCGACGAAGCCGCGACACGCGAGCTGCGCCTCGGCGCCATCAACACGGCTCTGCACGGTCTCATGCCTGAAGTGCTCGCGGGCTTCGTCAAGGTCTATCCCGATGCACGCATCGAGATCCGATCTGCGTTGTCGAAAGAGCTGTACGACGCTGTGCTGCGCGGCGAGTTGGACGCGGCGGTCTGCCTGCACCCACCCTTCGTTCTGCCCAAGACCGTGAGCTGGGAGCAGCTCTTCGAGGAGCCACTCGTCGTGATGGCCCCGACTCGCTGGGGCAAGCGCAATGCGCATGAGCTGCTGCGAGAAGAGCCGTACATCCGCTACAACCGAAGCCTCGGCGGTGGCAAGCAGGCAGACGAATACCTGCGCAAGGCCGGCATCGTCCCTCGAGAGCGGTTCGAGCTGAGCTCCCTGCCGGCGATCGCGTTGCTGGTGGACCGCGGCCTTGGCGTCTCGCTGGCGCCGGACGCATCGGTGCCTTGGTCGCGGGGGCTCCGAATCGCGCGCCTGCCGCTGTCGGATCAATCGTACCGGCGCCGATTCGGGATCATTTGGCCACGGGCTTCAGTCCGCACACGCCTGATCGTTGCGCTGGTCGAGCAAGCGCGCCAGGTGGTGTCGCGCACGGACTGAATGGGTTCGAGGAAGCGGGGATCTCGTCGCCGCGCTTCCCCTTACCCACGCAGACCTTTTATTTACACCGTTGGGCGACCTGCCCAGGCCAGGCGCGGGAGCCCGCGCGGAACCAGGCCCCTCACGCCCCGAAGTACCGCCAGCGCCCCTCGGAGACCACCTCCACCTCCCCGCCAACCACCTTGATCGCCGTCTCGTCGTCGATGGCATACGCCGGCCCGCCGATGCGCTCGGCCCACTTCTCCGCGCAGGCCATCGTGTTCTCGGTGAAGCCCGGGTAGTCCAGGTGCGGGAAGATCGAGAAGCCGACGAGGCCGAGCGCCGCGTCGTCGCCGGTGATCGGCGGCTTCGTCGCGACGAACTCCTCGCCCACGCGGGGCGTCATCACCATGCTGCCGGCGCTCAGGCCCACCCAGACCGTTCGCTCCAGCGAAGGCAGCAGCGCCGCCAGCCCCGACTGCCGCATCCAGTGGCACAGGTACAGCGCATCGCCGCCCTCCACCAGCAGGGCATCGGCCTCGCGCACCCAGGGCACCCAGCGCGCTTCGCCGATGCTGGGCAGCGCGGTGAGCTCGAGCACGCCGAGCGACTTCCACCCCAGCTCGCACATCGGGCAGCCCGACTGGCCCGTGATGAACCGCCACGCACCGGCAGGGCTGCCCTGCGGGTGCCCGTACAACGCCGTGGGGATGCACAGCGCGCCGGCCTCGGCGACGGGCTTGCCCAGCAGGCCGACCAGTGCGTCGTGGATGCTCCTGTTCCTCACACCCCCGGAGGTCAGAAGGAGCTTCATCGTCAGCTCGCCTTCTCGTCGGCGGGCGGCATCGCCGCCGCCGGGTCCATCCAGAAGGCGCCCCACAGGTGCCCGTCGGGGTCGGCGAGGTCGCGGCCGTACATGAAGCCCAGCTCCTGCACCGGGTTCACGTCGGCCTGGCCGCCGTGGGCCGCGGCGGCGCGGTTCATCTCGTCGACGGCGTCGCGGCTCGCCAGGGCCAGCGAGAGCATCACCCCGGTGGTGCCGGGCGGCGGCAGCGGCCGCTCGGTGAACGTGCGCCACTTGGCGTGCGTCAGCAGCATCGCGTGGATCGCCTCGCTCCATACCATGCAGGCAGAGGTGTCGTCGCTGAACTGCGGGTTCTGCCCGAACCCCAGCGCCTTGTAGAAGGCGATCGAGGCCTGCAGGTCGGTGACCGGCAGGCTGACGAAGATCATCGGGGTCATGCGGCGTCCTTTCGGTTGTCGGGGTGGCACGCCCAGCGGCGGATGTGGACGTTCACCCGCACGACGAACGACCGCGGGCTGGATCGACAAGCCGGCGCCGGCCGTCGCGCGCCGCAGCGCACCCCGCATCCCGGGCCGGCGCCCGACGCTCACCGTGCGAGCTTGCCGGTCCCCCAGCGGTCCATCACGCGCTGATCGTGTGCGCTCTCCGCCTCGATCGAGTCCCGCGGCAGTTGCCTGAGGCAGTCCTCCATGGCCCGAGGGTCCGGCTTCTCGGTCGGCTCGCCTCGGGCGGGCTCGTGGGCCGACTTGCCGTCCCAGGCGAAAGGATTGCCGAACGCCGGCGGGTCGGGCAGGCAGTCGTCCTTGTAGATCGGCGGGCCGTCCGTGGCAAACGGCGTGAACGAGATGGTCTTCTCGAAGACCAACGGCCGGCCCGTCGGCGTGGCCGGCCAGCGCGGCATGCTGGCGATGGCCTGGCGGGCCAGCCGCTCGGCGACGGGCGACGTGGACCACAGGGTCTCGAGACCGGCCAGCGAGCCGTCGGGCGCGATCTCCACGCGGAAGCGCACCATGCCCTGGTCGGGCCCTTCGACGGCGGTGCCCATCATGCTGCGGATCTGCTGGCCCCAGGTGTGGCGGTAGGCCTTGCTGTTCTTCAGCGTGTACCGGCCGGCGAAGGCCCACTGCCCGGCCGTCGGTGCGGGCGGGGCCGCCATCGAGGCCGGTTGGCGTGGCACGTCCGGCACGTTCGCCGGAACGACCTCCGGTGCCGGGAAGGTCGCTGCCGGCCGGGCCGGCGGTTCAGGCGCGATCGCCGGGGCCGCGGGTTCGGGCCTGACGAGCTCGGGCGGCGTCGGCAGCAGCTGCAGCCGAATGACCGTGGGCACCTCGGCCGGCCGCTCCGGCCGGCGCACCGACAGGTGGCCGGCCGCCAGCACCAGCAGCCCTGCATGCAGGGCCAGGGAGACCACCAGGCCGACGACGGGCCCGGTGGCGGTACGGGGCATCACGCGCAACGCGACGGCTCGGGCCTTGCTCAGGCCTGCTCGAGCCAGCCATCCACCGTGTCGGCGCCGTCCAGCCAGCGCACGACTTCCACGGCCATCGGGTGGTCCACGGCCGCATAGCGTTCGCGCAGTCGTTCGCGGTCTTCTCCCAGCTGGTCGAAGCCGCGGTCCTGCAGGGCGTGCAGGTCCTGCTCGAGCAGGGCCGCCAGCTGCGCACCGGCCAGCGCCCGCGCGGCAGCGCGAAAGGCGCTCATGTAGCTGTAGTCCGCACCCTCTCGATAGCTGGACACCAGCGTGGCCGCGGGAATGAGGCCCAGGTGCGGCTGCAGCGCCGGGTTGATCGCATGCGCCGCCACGTGCCCGGCGATCTCGGGGCGCCGCCCCGTGAAGCCGCGCAGGTGAAGGAAGCGCGACATGCGCGGGCCGTCGTTGACCGGGTAGTTGTCCCACAGCGTCGGCTTGCGGCCCAGGGCCTCGGCCACGCGGGCCAGGTGGCCCGGGCTGAACTCGCGCGAGCAGATCTCCTCGCCCGTCCAGTACACGCGGACCTGTCGGTCGAGCCGGCGGCCCAGGTCCTGCAGGTAGCCCGCCGGCCGCTCGCCGAACACGACGTCGAGCATGCGGTCGTCGGAGTAGTAGGTCGGACACATGAGCAAGCGGCTGGCGCGGGTATGGGCCATCGCGGTGTGCACGATCTCGGCTTCGCGGGCCGCAAGGTCCGGCACATCGCCGCGGGTGTCGTCGAACAGGATCGCCAGATCGTCGATGCCGATCGCGTCGAGCGAACGGACCTTCTCGATGAAGGCGGCCTTGTCCGCCCCGCTGAAGTCACGGTACAGCTCGTAGGGGCTCAGGCCCACGCCAAACCGCAAACCGAGGCCGCGGCAGTGAGCCGACAGGTCGGCCAGCTCGGCCAACGCTGCGTCAGGATGCCTGTCACGCCAGCGGCGCCGCAGGAGGGCATCGGCCTTCGGCGCGAAGTGGAAGAACGTGTACCCCAGCTCGCGCAGGCGCGAGATCACCAGCTTGCGATCGGCGTGTTGCCACGGCCGACCGAAGTAGCCCTCGATGACGCCGAGTTCGGGAGCCGCGCTCACGGGCTTCGCAGTCACGGGCTCGCGGTCAGAACACCAGGACCTTGTCGGCCTCGGCCGTCCAGTCCGCCAGCTGCGCCAGCGTGCCGCGGCGGGCGCCGTCGATCAGCTCCTCGTCGCGCAGCCCGCGCGCGTCCATGCAGGTGCCGCACAGGCCGAGCTCGCCCTTGCGGGCCACCTTGCCCAGCATGATCTGCACGTTGTAGTAGCCCTCGGGCACCTTCTGACCGCTCTTGGCGCAGCCCACCGCGTCGGCCATCAGGAACAGACGCACCGACTCGCCTTCCTTGGCGGCCAGCGCGCCGGCCAGGCGCAGCCCGTTGTAGGCCCGCTCGTTGCCGTAGGGCGCATCGTTGAGGATGAACAGGGTCGAGGCCACGTCGGTCTCCCGCATCGAAGGAACGACGGTCAGCTCCGGGACAGCGGCAGCCCTGCTGCCAGCCACTCGCTGACGCCGTCGAAGGTCTTGCGCGCCTGGAAGCCGCGCTTCTTCAGCAGCGCCACGGCCTCGTCGGACATCAGGCAGAACGGCCCACGGCAATAGGCGACGATCTCCACGTCGCGCGGCAGCTCCGACAGGCGGTGCGTGAGCTCGGCCAGCGGCATCGAGCGCGCGTAGGGCAGGTGCGCGGTCTCGTATTCGTCCGGGGGGCGGACGTCGAGCACGACGACCTCGCCGCGCTTGGCCTGTGCCATCAGCTCCTTGCGGCCGACCCTGGACAGCCGCTCGGGCTCGGCCATCATCTGCTGCACGGCCAGGCGCAGTTCGACCAGGTGCTCCTCGGCCACCTGGCGCAGCGTGACGCCGAGTTGCGCCACGTCCTGCCCGCTCAGCCGGTAGAGCATGCGCTTGCCGTCGCGCCGGCTCTGCACCAGGCGCGCTTCCTTCAGCGCCTTCAGGTGCGCGCTGGCGAGCTTGATGTCGACGGACACCGCCTCGGCGACCGCCTCCACCGACTTCTCTCCCTGCGCCAGCATCTCCAGCATCTCCAGCCGCTTCGGGCTGGCCAGCGCCTTGCCCACGCGGGCGACCTGTTCGTAGAGAAGGTCCTTGAGTGTCCGGTTGTTCATGGTGTACATTCTAACGATCTTGCGAACCAAGGCAATCGAGCTCGGGCACGAGCCGATCGCCGGCGTCGCCCCGGAGCCTGACATGGACGTCGAAGCCCTCATCCTCGCGCACGAGCCGGCGATCCGGCTGTCCTTCTTCGTCGGCATCTTCGCCGTCATCGCCCTGTGGGAGGTGGTGGCGCCACGCCGCGCACCGACCGTGTCCAGGGCCCTGCGCTGGGCGAACAACCTGGGGCTGGTGGCGCTGAACACGCTGCTGCTGCGGCTGGTGTTCCCGCTGGCCGCCGCCGGCATCGCCGCCTTCGGTGCGGCCAACGGCTGGGGCCTGCTGAACCACTTCCAGGTGCCGTTCTGGATCGCCGTCCCGATGGGCGTGATCGCGATGGACTTCGTGATCTGGCTGCAGCACGTGATGGTGCACGCCGTGCCGGCGCTGTGGCGGCTGCACCGCGTGCACCATGCCGACCTGGACTACGACGTGACCACCGGCGCGCGCTTCCACCCGATCGAGATCGCGCTGTCGATGCTGATCAAGTTCGCGGCCATCACCGTGCTCGGGCCGCCGGTCCTGGCGGTGGTGATCTTCGAGGTGCTGCTCAACGCCACGGCGATGTTCAACCACGGCAACGTCCGCCTGCCGGCCGCGCTGGACAGCGTGCTGCGCTGGTTCGTCGTCACCCCGGACATGCACCGCGTGCACCACTCGGCGGAGGACGACGAGACCAACTCCAACTTCGGCTTCAACCTGCCCTGGTGGGACCGGCTGTTCGGCACCTACCGGGCGCAGCCGCGCGCCGGCCACGAGGCGATGACGATCGGCATCCACGATCACCGCGATCCCCACGAGGTGGCACGCCTGGATGGCATGCTGATGCTGCCGTTCCGTGGCGAGGTCGACGGCTACGCCATCAATCGCCGCGACTGGCACGGCCAGCACGCGACGCGCTGAGCGCGGCAGCGGCTCCGGCACGTGCGCGTCACGCAGGGCCTGGCCGCCGACTGCGCCCGTGCCCGGCGGCCCGCCCGAGCCGCCCGAACCGCACAAGGTGCCCCAGGCGCGCGCCCACGAGCGTTCGAAGAAGCCTTCGAAGGACGCGGGCACGCGCGCCTCACGCGCGGCGGCGGAACTGCACGACGTTGCCTTCGGGGTCGAAACCGTCCAGGTGCACGGTGCCGTGCCACGTCCACTCGGCCTCGGCCGGCTCGAGCCCGCCGCCGGTGGCCTCGGCCGCCTCGCGCACCGCGGCGAAGCTGCCGACCAGGAACGAGGCCTTCACCGGCATGTGCTCGCGCCGCTCGGGCGGCGACGTGATGACCACCTGGCTTGCCACCGCCACCGGCATGCGCACCACGCGCACCTCGACCTGCGCGCCGGTGAGGATGCTGAAGCCGTCTTCCCACTCGCTGACGGCGAGATCGAGGGTGCGCCGGTAGAACTCGGCGACGCGGTCCTTGTCCTTGGCGTAGATGACCACCGTGGTGGCCACGGCGGCGGTGCTTGGCGGCATGTGGCGGGCCCGGGCTCGGGGACGTCGCGTGGCGCGGCCGTCCTTTCTCGACATTCCGACCGGAGTTTGCCAAAGACCGCGGAGTTGGCCGGCCATTGCCGCCCAGTTCGCCGCTTCCCGATCCTTTGCGACCCTTTGGCGCGCCGCGGCGCGGCCGATATGCCCTCCATCGCTCTCTCCCTCCCACGGGCACTGGCATGGAAGGCTGGATCCTCGGTTTGCATCTGCTGAGCGCGCACCTCGGCGACCTCGACCCCGGCGCGCACCCGCGCACCGTCACGCTCGGTGCCTACGCCGTGATGCCCAGCGGCGCCACGCTGGGCGCCTACCGCAACTCGGTGAACGGCGACACGGTCTATGCCGGCTGGACTTGGCGCACCGGCTGGAACGCCGGCCCGCTGACCGACGTCACGCTCACGGCCGCCGCAGCCACCGGGTACCCGGAAGCGAAGGTCGTGCCGCTGCTCGCCGTGGCCGCCACCATCGGCCACGGCGCCTACGCACCGCGCATCCTGTGGGTGCCGCACCGCACGCAGCCGGTGTCGCTGGCCATCGAGCGCCGCTTCTGAAGGCTTGCCCCACGAGGGGCACAATGCGGCCAGGAGCCACGCCGGCGCGTGGCGACCCACACGAGGCCCGCCGCATGGACAACGTCGACCGCCAGATCCTCGAACAGGTCACCGCCTGGACAGCGAGCGGCCACCGCGTGGCGCTCGGCACGATCGTGCGCACGTGGGGCTCGGCGCCGCGGCCGCCGGGCTCGGCGGTGGCCATCCGCGACGACGGGCTCATCGCCGGCAGCGTCTCCGGCGGCTGCATCGAGGACGATCTCGTCGACAAGGCGCGCGCCGGCACGCTGGCCACCAGCAAGCCGCAGGTCGTGCGCTACGGCATCGACGCCGACGCCGCACACCGCTTCGGCCTGCCGTGCGGCGGGCTGATCGAGCTGGTGCTCGAAGCGGTCGGGCCGCATTCGCGCCTGCCGCAACTGCTGGAACGCCTGCAGCGCGGCGAACGCGTGCGCCGCCGGCTCGACCTGCAGACCGGCCACGTCACGCTCGAGGAGGGCACGCCGAACGACGAGCTGGTGCTCGGCGAGCGCGAGCTCGTCACGCACCACGGGCCGAGCTGGCGCATGCTGATCATCGGCGCCGGGCAGCTGACGCAGTACCTGGCGCCGATGGCGCATGCGCTCGGCTACCAGGTCACCGTGTGCGACCCGCGCGACGAGTACGCCGAGGGCTTCAAGGTCGAAGGGGCCACGCTCGTGCGCACGATGCCCGACGACACCGTGCGCGCGCTGCAGCCCGACGGCCATCTGGCCATCGTCGCGCTGACGCACGACCCCAAGCTCGACGACATGGCACTGATGGAGGCGCTCGTCAGCCCGGCCTTCTACATCGGCGCGATCGGCTCGCGCGCCAACCAGGCCAAGCGCAAGGAGCGGCTGAAGGAGCACTTCGACCTCTCCGACGAAGCGCTGGCGCGCCTGCACGGCCCGGTGGGGCTGAAGAACGGCGCGCGCACGCCGCCGGAGATCGCCGTGAGCATCCTCGCGGAGATCACCGCGGTGCGCTACGGCTACCGCATCCCCGAGCCGGTGGCCACCGAGGTCACGGCCAAGGTGGCCGCGGGCTGCGTGGCCTGAGGTCGCGGGGCGCGCGGCGCACCTCGCCTCCACTTCAGGCAGGGCTGTTCCGCGCCAGCGTCGTCCCGCCGGGGGACGATGCTCGGTCGCGCACCGGCGCCGCCGCGCAGCGACCCTTGCATCGCCACGCGGCAGGCCTAACATCGCCCGCACCGAAGCAACCACGATCGGAGGAGATCATGGGCCATCGGCCTGCCGGCGCGGCGTGGCTCGCCGCCGGCCTGTGCGGCGCCGCGGCGGTGGCGGTGCTGGTGGGGGGCTGCGACACGGCACCCCCCGCCCCCACCGACCCGCAGGCGGCGCTCGTCGCCAAGGGCCGCAAGCTCTTCTTCGAGGAGACCTTCGGCGGCAACGGCCGCACCTGCGGCACCTGCCATCCGGTGGAGAACAACCTCACGCTGGACGCGCGCTTCATCGCCACGCTGCCGCCGAACGACCCGCTGTTCGTGGCCGAGTTCGTGCCGGCGCTGGCGCGCAACTTCGAGAACCCGGTGCTGATGCGGCAGTTCGCGCTGATCGTCGAGAACCTCGACGGCTTCGACGACCTGGCCAACCGCTTCGTCATGCGCGGCATCCCGCACACGCTGGGCATGCGCGTCTCCGTGGCCAGCCCGCAGGGGCCGCGCACCGGCTGGTCGGGCGACGGCGCGCCCGGCGACGGCTCGCTGCGCGCCTTCGCCACCGGCGCCGTGATCCAGCACTTCACGAAGACGCTGAACCGCGTCGCCGGCGTCGACTTCCGCCTGCCCACGGCCGACGAGCTCGACGCGATGGAGGCCTTCCAGCTCTCGCTCGGCCGGCAGCAGGAGCTCGCGCTGCCGCTGCCGCTGAAGGACGTGGTGGCGCAGCGCGGCCAGGCCATCTTCCTCGACGGGCGGCTGGGCAAGTGCAACTTCTGCCACGAGAACGCCGGCGCCAACGCCAACTTCGGCGCCGGCCCCATCGGCAACCAGAACTTCGACACCGGCGTGGAGAACCTGCCCGACCAGCCGGCGAAGCTGACGGCGCAGCGCGTGCCGCGCGACGACGGCCTGGGCATCCCCGGCGACGGCACGTTCAACACGCCGTCGCTCGTCGAAGCGGCCGACACGCCGCCGTTCTTCCACAACAACGCCGTGGCCACCCTCGAAGGCGCGGTGGCGTTCTACAACGGCGACGCGTTCAACAACTCGCCGGCCGGCCGCCTGCTCGCCGGAGCCACCGGCGGCGGCATCAAGCTCGACGCGACGCAGGTGCAGGCGGTGGCCTCGTTCCTGCGCGTCATCAACGCGCTGGAGAACATCCGCCAGGCCACCGAGCTTCTGCAGGCCACGCGCCGGGCCGGCGGCCACGGCCGCACGGCGCGCGGCTCGCCGCTGCGCCAGGCGGTGGCCGAGACCGAGGACGCGATCGAGGTGCTCGCCGATGCCGACCTGCATCCGCTGGCCCTGCGCCACCTCGAGCGTGCGCTTGCCGCGGCGCGCAAGGCGCTGCGCGGGTGGGTGAGCGTGGACTCGCGCCTGGCCGAGGCGATCGCCGCGCTCGAGGCGGCGCGCGTCGACATCGTGCAATGAGCGGGAGGTTCGCCATGAAGCAGCAACCAATCCTCCTGGCGCTGCTGGTGCTGCTCGCCGCGCAGCCATCCGCCGTGCAGGCGCAGCAGGCCACCGAACGCTTCATCCCGCTCGGCGCCTCGCCGGGTGTCTCGGGCAAGACGGCGATGATGGGCACGGTGGTCGGCTACGCCGACGGCGTGCTCACGCTCAGTTCGCCCGCCTACACCGGGCCGCAGCGCGTGCGCATGGCGGCAGCCACCCGCATCTGGCTCGACCGCAGCACGGCGCGCCAGTCGAACGTGCCTGGCTCCGCCGCCGATCTGCGCCCGGGGCGGCGCGTCGAGATCAGGTTCGTCGACCCGTCGCGACGCGAAGTCGCCGAGTGGGTCAAGGTCGAACAAGGCCCGTCGCCCTGAACGGGCGACGCAGCGCCCGCCCGGCGCGCAGGGGCGCCGCCCACGATCCTGCCGACCCTTCCTGCGCCTGGCAGGCAGGCGCCCCGCCACGCAGGGCCTCGGCGCCTTGCAGCCCGGACCCTGCGGGCACGGCCGCCCGGGCTCACGCGTGCTTGTGCATCTGCTCACGCAGCCGGCGCAGGCCACCCGCCGAGCCCAGTTCCCACAACGTCACCACGATGACGGCGATGCCCGACAGCACCATGCTGGCCGTGGCGTCCCACGCATCGGTCAGGCCGAAGACCCAGGGCGTTGCCACCGCCCAGGCGCCCAAGGCCACGAGCACCCACTCTTCCAGGTCCGAGACGAACTCCAGGTCGAACGCCGCGATGATCGCGATCGCCAGGCCCAGCGCCACGGCGTTCCAGGTCGCGGCCGACGAGTGCGAGTCGACGAACCACAGGCCCCAGGGCGAAAGCGCGATCCACGCCCCGATCAGCACGCTCAGGTAGTCCTGCCAACGCCACTTGCTCATGTCGATCTCCTCGTTCGAAGCAAGGGACTGCTTTGACTCGCCGGGCGGGCCCGGGGTTCCGGGCGCGCGGCGAGGCACGCCGGCGCCGGCGCCTCAGCGGCGGTGGCCCCACCGCTGCAGCAGAAGCGCGTTGCTCACGACGAGGAAGCTGCTGAAGGCCATCGCGCCGCCGGCGATCACCGGGTTGAGGAAGCCGAGCGCCGCCGCCGGGATGCCGAGCGCGTTGAAGACGAAGGCCCAGAAGAGGTTCTGGCGGATCTTGCGCGTCGTGCAGCGCGAGATGTCGATGGCCTCGGCGACGAGCGAGACGTCGCCGCGCATCAGCGTGATGCCGGCGGCGTGCATGGCCACGTCGGTGCCGGTGGCCATCGCGATGCCGACGTCGGCGGCGGCGAGCGCCGGCGCGTCGTTGATGCCGTCGCCGACCATCGCCACGCGGCGTGGCCGCACGCCGCGTTGCGCTTCCTTCAGCTCGCCGACGATGCGCGCCTTGTCCTCGGGCAGCACCTCGGCGCGCACTTCGTCGATGCCGAGCTGACGCGCCACGGCACCGGCGCTGCCGACGTTGTCGCCGGAGACGAGCGCGCAGGCAAGCCCCATCGCCTTCAGCCGCGCCACGGCGGCGGCGGCCTCGCGCTTGGGCATGTCGCCGAAGGCGAGCAGAGCGACGAGCCGCGGCGGCACACCGGCGTTCGCCCTGGCCGCCGGGGCGTCCGGTGCTTCGTCCTCGACGAGCCACGAGACCGTCAGCCCCCGTCGCTGCAATGCCTCGGCGTCGCTGCCGGCGGTGCCGAGCGCCACGCCGAGCTCGGCCATCCAGCGTGTGCTGCCCAGCCGCAGGCGGCGCTGCTGCACGACACCCTCGACACCGCGGCCGGGCACGGCACGCACGCCGCTCGCGGGGGGCGCTGCGGCGCCCTGCGGCACCACCTCGCGCACGGCGCGCGCCAGCGGATGTTCGCTGCCGGCCATCAACGCGGCAGCCGCGGCCAGTGCGCGCAAGCGGCTGTCGTCGCCCGCGGCTGCATCCGCGCCGAGCGGCCACAGCTCCACCAGCCGCGGCCGGCCTTCGGTGAGCGTGCCGGTCTTGTCGAACGCGACGACGTCGAGGCCCTGCGCCAGCTCCAGCGCTTCCGCGTCCTTGATGAGGATGCCGTGCCGCGCCGCGACGCCGGTGCCGGCCATGATGGCCGCCGGCGTCGCGAGGCCGAGCGCGCAGGGGCAGGCGATGACGAGCACGGCCACGGCGTTGAGCCAGCCGTCGGTCCAGCGCCCGGCGCCGAGGCCCCAGCCGAGCAGCGTGACGAGCCCCACCGCCACCACCACCGGCACGAAGACCGCGCTCACCTGGTCCACGAGGCGCTGCACCGGCGCCTTCTTCGCCTGCGCCGACTCGACCCCGCGCACGATGCGCGCCAGCATCGTCTCGGCGCCGACGGCACTCGTTCGCAGCACGAGCAGGCCTTCGCCGTTGAGCGCGCCGCCGGCGAGGCGCTCGCCCTCGCCGCGCGACACCGGCAGGCTTTCGCCGGTGAGCATCGACTCGTCGACATGGCTGGCGCCTTCGACGACGACGCCGTCCACCGGCACGCGTTCGCCCGGCCGCACGATCACTTCGTCGCCGACCTGCACCTGCGCCAGCGGCAGCTCGATTTCGCTGGTGTCGCCCGTGCGGCCGGCGCGGCGCACGCGCGCCGTCGCCGGCTTCAGCGCCTCCAGCGCCCGCAGCGCTTCGGTGGTGCGGCGCTTGGCGCGCGCCTCCAGCCACTTGCCGAGCAGCACGAGCGTGATGACGACCGCCGAGCCCTCGAAGTACAGGTGCGGATGGCTCGCGGCGCCGGCCTGCTGCCACGCCTGCAAGAGCGTGAAGACGCTCAGGCCGTAGGCGGCGCTGGTGCCCAGCGCGACCAGCAGGTCCATGTTGCCGGCGCCGGCGACGAGCGCCTTCCAGCCGGCGCGGTAGAAGCGCGCGCCGAGCCAGAACTGCACCGGCGTCGCGAGCGCCCACTGCCACCACGGCGAGGGCATCCAGTGCACGCCCAGCGGCATCAGCGCCATCGGCGCGACGAGCGGCAAGGCGAGCAGCGCCGCGAGCACGACCCGCGCGCCTTCGCCGGGCCACGGAGCGCGCCGGGCCGCAGGCGCGCCGGCCGCAGCCTCGCCTTCGGCCACGTCGAGCCCCGCCGCCTCGTACCCGGCCTTCACCACCGCGGCCACCAGGGCCGCCTGTGTCTCGCTGCGGCCGGCGGCGCGCCCCGCCCACGTGACTTCGGCCGTCTCGGTGGCGAGGTTGACGGTGGCTTCGAGCACGCCGGGCACGCGCGCCAGCGCCTTCTCCACGCGGCTCACGCACGAAGCGCAGGTCATGCCGCCGATGCGCAGCCGCCAGGCCTGGCGCGGCACCTCGTAGCCGGCCTTCTCGATGGCGCCGACGGCGGCGCGCAGGTGGGGCGCGGCGCCGGCGGCGCCGCCAGCGGCCGGCAGCCACTGCGCCGACTCGGTAGCCAGGTTGACGCTCGCCTCACCCACGCCGGGCAGCGCCTTGAGCGCCTTCTCGACCCGCCCGACGCACGAGGCGCAGGTCATGCCGTCGACGGGCAGCGTGCAGGCCTCGGGCCCGGCGGCCGGACGTGCCGGCGCGGCCGACATGCCCGGCGTGGCGACAGGGGGGCTGGCGGTCGCGGCATCCACGGTCACGGATTGGATCATCATTGCGTCCTTGCCCGCCCTCTTGCCCGATCTCCAGCCATGCTCGACCTGCAGATTCCCAACATGACCTGTGGCCACTGCGTACGTGCCGTCACCGAGGCGGTGAAAGCGGCCGACCCGCAGGCGACAGTGACGATCGACCTGCCCACGCACCAGGTGCGGATCGAGACCACCGCGCCGCGCGAGGCGGTGGTGGCGCAGCTGGTGGAAGCCGGCTACGAGCCTGCACCGGCCTGAGCCGGCGGCCCCTCTCCTCGCTTCTCCTCGCCTTTCTCGCGCGAACACGCCGACACCGGCCCGCGCGCCACGGCGCCGGGCCGGCGTGGCACTTCCGCCCGCCGTTCACCCCGCCCATGGCCGGCATCCACATCACCGACATCGAATCGGCCATCAACTGGTGGCGCGCGCGCTCGCCTTCGCCCGACGGCATCAGCGCCTGCGCCGAGGTGCGCGCGCTGGCCGAGGTCTATGCGCTGATGGTCTACTACCGTGAGCCGCACGCCGACGAGGCGAGCATGCCGGCCGCGGCGCGCGACGCCTGGCTCGCCTGGTACGCCAGCACGCCCGACGCGCCGTGCATCGCCATCTGCTCTACGAGCCAGGGCGACGAGGTGTGCAAGGGCTGCGGCCGCCGCTTCGAGGAAGTGCAGCGCTGGCCCGAGCTGAGCCCGGCCGAGAAACGCGCGGTGTGGCGGCGCATCACGCAGGAGGGCACGGCGTGGCGCTTCAACCGCTACGCCGAGCGCGCGCGGCTGGCCACCGGCGAAGACCACCCGGATCCGCGCCGCTTCGTCGCCGGCACCGCCCCGGGCGCGGAGCGCGCTTGAAGCCGGTGTCCCTCGACGCCACTTCCGGCGGCTCACCCGGCCTCTCGTTCGCCGACAGCACGCGGCGCATCGTGCCACTCGCCTGGCCGGTGTTCGTCGGCCAGGTGTCGGTGCTCGCCTTCAGCACGGTGGACACGGTGCTCGTCGCGCGGCACGGCGCCACCGACCTGGCGGCGCTCGCCGTCGGCATGGCTGCCTACATCACCGTCTTCATCGGCTTCATGGGCGTGGTGCTGGCGCTCGGGCCGATCGCCGGGCGGCTGTTCGGCGCGGGCGACCACGCCGGCGCCGGCCGGCAGGTGCACCAGGTGCTGTGGATCGTCGCCGTGCTGGCGCTCGCGGGCAGCACGCTGCTGGCGTTCCCGCACCCGTTCCTGTGGCTCGCCGGCGCCGGGCCCGAGGTGGCCGAGAAGGTGCGCGGTTACCTGCTGGCGCTCGCGTTCTCGCTGCCGGGCTCTCTGCTGTTCACCGTCTACCGCGGCTTCAACAACGCGGTGTCGCGGCCGAAGGCGGTGATGGCGCTGCAGATCGGCGGCCTGGCGCTGAAGGTGCCGCTGTCGACGCTGCTCGTGTTCGGCTGGCCGGGCGCGGGCGTGCCTTCGCTCGGCGCGGTGGGCTGCGGCATCGCCACGGCGATCGTCATGTGGTCGCAGGTGGCCATCGCGCTCGTCGTGCTGCGGCGCGACCGCTTCTACGCGCCGTTCGCGCTCTTCGGCCGCGGCCTCGACCGGCCCGACGGCGCGGCCCTCCGCGCGCTGCTGAAGCTCGGCGTGCCGATGGGCGCGACGATCCTCATCGAGGTCACCGGCTTCAGCTTCATGGCCTTCTTCATCTCGCGCGCCGGCACCACCGCGGTGGCCGGGCACCAGATCGCCGCCAACCTCGTCTCGCTGATGTTCATGATGCCGATGGCGCTGGCCAACGCCACTGGCACGCTGGTGGCGCAGGCCATCGGCGCGCGGCGCGAGGACGAAGCCATGCGCCTGGGCTGGCACGGCGTGGCACTCGGCTGCGCGGTGGCGGCGGTGTTCGGCGGCGCGGTGTTCTTCGGCCGCCATGGCGTGCTGGGCCTGTACAGCAGCGACGCCGCGGTGGTGGCCGCGGCCCTGCCGCTGCTGGCCTGGGTGGCGGTGTTCCACCTGGCCGACGCGGCGCAGACGCTGGCCGCCTTCGTGCTGCGCGCCTGGCACGTGGCCACCGCGCCGATGGTCATCTACGCCGTGTCGTTGTGGGGCCTGGGCCTCGGCGGCGGCTACGTGCTCGGCTTCGACGCGCTGGGCGTGACGCCGCCGTCGCTGCGCGGCGCGCCGGGTTTCTGGTTCGCCTCGACGTTGTCGCTGGTGGTGGCCGGCGCGGCGCTCACCGGCTTCCTGGCGTGGATGCTGGCGGCGCGGCGGCGCGAGACCCTGTCGGCAGGCTGAGCGCCGACCGCAACCGGCCCGGCCGCCCGGGCCGCCCAGGCCGCGGCATCAACTCGACACGGCGCCGCCGCGCGCCGCGGCGGCCGCCAGAGCGCGCTGCATGGCGGCGAACAGGGCGACCGGCTCGACCGGCTTGGTGGTGAAGTCGTCCATGCCCGCGGCGAGGCAGCGATCGCGGTCCTCGGCCCAGGCGTTGGCGGTGACGCCGATGACGCAAATCGCGGCCAGCGCCGGGTCGGCGCGGATGCAGCGTGTCGCCTCGAGCCCGTCCATCAGCGGCATCTGCACGTCCATCAGCACGCAGTCGAAGCGGCGCGCACGCAGCGCCTGCAGCGCTTCCTCGCCGTTGGCCACCACCTCGACGACGGCGCCCTGGCCTTCGAGCATCGCGGTGGCGACGATCTGGTTCGTCTCGTTGTCCTCGGCCAGCAGCACGCGCAGGCCGGTCAGCCGGCCGGCGAGGCCATCGGCCGGCACGGCGGCGGGCACGGGCTCCACCGGCGCACGCCCGAGGCGCACCGTGAACCAGAAGTGGCTGCCGCGGCCGGCGTCGCTCGTCACGCCGATCTCGCCGCCCATCAGCTCGACGAGCTGGCGGCTGATCGCCAGCCCCAGCCCGGTGCCGCCGTGCCTTCGCGTCGTCGACGCGTCGGCCTGCTGGAACACCTGGAACAGCCGCGTGCGCGCCGCCGGGTCGATGCCGGGGCCGGTGTCGCGCACGTCGAAGCGCAGGCGGTGGCCGTCGGCGCTGCTCGCCAGCAACCCGACGTGCACGTCGACGCTGCCGGCGTCGGTGAACTTGATGGCGTTGCCCACCAGGTTCAGCAGCACCTGGCCCAGGCGCAGCGGGTCCCCCAGCACGGGAATGTCCAGCGCCGGCTCGAGCCCGAAGTGCAGCGCCAGGCCCTTGTGCGCGGCGCGCTCGGCCAGCTGCGTGCGCAGGCTGTCGATGAGGTCGGCCATCTCGAAGCGCGTGTGCTCCAGCTCCAGCCGGCCGGCCTCGATCTTCGACATGTCGAGGATGTCGTCGATGAGCCGCATCAGGTGCCGGCCCGAGGTGTGCAGCTTCTCGAGGTGGTCGCGCTGCTGCGCGTCGCGGGCGCGCGAAAGCGCCAGGTGCGCCATGCCGAGCACGCTGTTCATCGGCGTGCGGATCTCGTGGCTCATGTTGGCGAGGAACGCGCTCTTGGCGCGGTTGGCCACCTCGGCCGCCTCCTTCGCGGCGGCGAGCTCGCGCGTGCGCTCGCGCACGCGCGCCTCGAGCTCGGCCTCGCGCTGGCGCAGCAGCCGCTCGGCAACGAGCAGCCGGTCGCGTTCGCCCAGCAGCAGGTGCTGGCGCACCGCGGCGAGCACGACCACGGCGACGCAGCCCACCGCCACCGACGTGGCGAAGAGCGGATGCACGCCCGGTAGCGACCACACGCCGACCAGCCCCGCCGCGGCCAGCACCACCATGGCCAGCGGCAGCAGGCGCAGCACCGCCTCGCAGCGGCGGTCCCACGCTTCGCTCGTCACCGGCTCCAGCCGGTAGAGGCCGACGCCCACGCCCATCGCCAGCGCGACGGCCGAGAAGCCGAGGTTCAGCCAGTCGCCGTCACCCAGCGTGCCGGCAAGGAAACGCAGGTTCCACACCAGCCACGCGCCCATGAAGGCCAGCAGCGCCAGCGGCAGCAGCAGCGAGGCGACCGCGAGCCGCGCACGCAGCTCGAGCACGAGCACGAGGCCCAGGCACACCGGCGCGACGAGGCCGGCCGCATAAGCCGTCATCACCAGCACCTGCAGCACGCCGTGCGGGCCCTGCCGCGGCAGGAACAGCGCCAGCGTCGCGGCCAGCACGGCCACCCCCATCGTCACCGCGTCCAGCCGCGTGGCGCGCCAGGCGCTCGCGGCCAGGCGCGCGCGGCCGATGCGCCACAGGCCGACCGTGAACAGCGGCCCCACGGCGAGGAAGAACAGGTCCGACGGCCCGGGGAAGACCATCCAGCCGAGCCACGACTGCAGGTCCCACACCAGCTGCCCGGCGGTGAGCACGACCATGCCGGCGACGAACCAGCGCAGCGCCTCGCGCATCAGCGGGTCGCTCGTGCGCACGAGGCCGCGCCAGGCCAGCAGCGTGGCCGCGGCGTAGCTCGCCGTCCAGTGCAGGTTGTCGAACAGCACCACCCACGGCGCCGTGGCCAGGCGCGCGCCGACGGCGCCGAACAGCGTCAGCGCCAGCAGCGCCGCGAGCGCGATCTTCCCCTTGCCAGCGGCCACCCCCGCCCTCCTCCGTCCGGCCGTGCTAAAAACGACGAGCGGCAGGCGCAGGCCCCCGAACCCGCACGAACCGCCCACACCGTTGCCGGCGCCGGCGGGGAGTATCCCCGAAGCGGCACCACGGCCGGCCCCGCGGCCGCAGGTCGTCGCGTCAGCCCAGGGGCAGCGAAAGCACGAAGCAGCTGCCGCCGCCCTCGCGCGGCTCGCAACGCACGTGGCCGCCGTGCCGCCCGGCGATCTGGCGCACGAGCGCCAGGCCGAGACCGACACCGCCGGCGCGCTCGGCGTGGCCGGGCAGGCGGAAGAACGGCTCGAAGATGCGCTCGCGGAACGCCTCGGGCACGCCGGGTCCGCGGTCGCACACGCGCACTTCCGCCAACGGCCCCTGGCGCACGAGCTGCACCTCGACCTCGCCGCCACCGTAGCGCTGGCCGTTCTCCAGCAGGTTGCGCAGCGCGCGGCGCAACAGGCGCTCGTCACCGCGCACCTGCAGCGGTTCGCCGCCCACGTCGGCACCGAGGTGCGCCGCCTCCTCGGCCGCCAGCGGCAGCAGCGCCACGGGGTCGGCAGGCAGCTGGTCGCCGTTGCCCTGCGTCGCGTCGAGGCGGCTGGACATCAGCACCTCCTCGACCAGCGCGTCGAGCTCGGCGATGTTGGCGTCGACCTCGCGCTTCAGCGCCGCGCGCTCGGCCGGGCCGGCGTCTTCGTCGAGCATGGCCAGCGCCATCTTCAGCCGCGCCAGCGGCGAGCGCAGCTCGTGGCTGGCGTTGGCCAGCAGGTTCTGGTGCGAGCGCAGCAGCGCCTCGATGCGCGCGGCGGCCTGGTTGAAGCTCGTGGCCAGCGCCGCCACCTCGTCGCGCCCTTCCTCCTCCACGCGATGGTGCAGCTGGCCGCTGCCGAAGGCCTCGACACCGCGCTTGAGCGCCTCCAGCCGGCGCGTGAGGCGGCGCACCACGGGCCAGGCGCCGGCGGCCACGGCGAGGAAGAGCACGGCCAGCAGGGCCGCGAGGCCCAGCCCCTCGGGCATGCCGGGCGGCGCGAACCACGGCCAGCGCGGCTCGGGCAGGCGCGCCGAGGGCCCGCCGGTACC
>JAHCKS010000043.1 GCA_026125665.1 Rubrivivax sp. | reverse complement strand
GCCTTGGCGCGCCACGACCTTGCCCGAACCGAAGTGATCCGCCGCCGCGGCGGCAGGACTCTGCCAACCCGGGGCAGCCGCCTTCAAACCCCGGCCGTCAACGATGAGCGGTAGATCCGGCTGCTGAGCCCCGGCGTCCCTCGAGCAGCGCGCCGAGGTAGCTCACGACCCCTGGCTCGGACACCAGCTCCGCGAACGAGCCCGCGCGCGTGAGCCGGCTCACCCGCGCCGCGTCCTTCTGCACGAAGAGGAAGCTCTCGCAGGCCTCTTCGAGGATGTCCAGGTGCACCGGTTCGTTCGGGTGCAGGCACAGGAACACGAGCTTGCCCTCGCCGCGCAGGCGGCGGAAGAAGTCGAGCATGAAGCCGATGTAGCCGTCCTGCGTGTTGAACTGGGGCTCGTCGAAGAGGTGCACCAGCGGCTGCGCCGAGTGCGCAGGCTCCAGCGTGAACGACGGCCGCCAGCCGCCGAAGCGCCTCAGCTGGTACGACTGGTGATAGTGCAGCGCGAGGCGGGCACGCTCGTGCACGCGCACGCGGTGGATGTCCTGGCCGGCGACGAGCACGCGCCCGGCGGTGGGCCGGTTGCCACCCGTGACGAGCTCGAACAGCGTCGTCTTGCCGGCGCCGTTGGCGCCCATCACGCCGATGACTCCCGGTGCATCCACGCGGAAGTCGGCGTGCAGCTCGAACGTCGTCTCGGCGCGTGGCCATGCGAAGACGCGCCGCCGGCGCCGGTATCGCTTCACCAGGCCCTGCACGTGCAGCAGCGGCGCGTCCGTCACCTCAGGCCCCCAGCCAGCGGCGGCGCAGCGGCGGATCGTCGCGCAGCGCGGCGGCGCTGCACTCGTGCACGACGCGCCCGCCCTGCATGACGCAGACACGGTCGGCGACGCCCAGCGCGCAGGCGACGTTCTGCTCGACGAGCAGCACCGCGACGCCTTCGCCGCGCAGCCGCTCGACGGCGCGCATCACGTCCTGCACCACCTTCGGCGCCAGCCCCTGGCTCGGCTCGTCCAGCAGCACGAGGCCCGGCGCGCCGAGCAGCACGCGGGCGATGGCCACCATCTGCATCTCGCCGCCGGAGAGGTTCTCGCATTCGCGCGGCAGCAGCACCTCCAGCGCCGAGAAGAGGGCAAAGCACTCGCCGAACGACCAGGCGCGGAACCGCGTGCGCTTGCGCGCGATCTCCAGGTTGCGCGCCACCGTCAACGTCGGGAAGACGCGCCGGTCGTCCGGCACCCAGCCCACGCCGGCGGCGGCGATGCGGTGCGTCGGCTCGCGCGTGATGTCGCGGCCGTCGAAGCGCACGGCACCACGGCGTGCCGGGGTCAGGCCGAGGATCGATCGCAGCGTCGTCGTCTTGCCGGCGCCGTTGGGCCCGAGCAGCGCCAGCACCTCGCCGGGGCGCACGTGCAGCGACGGGCCGAACAGCACCTGCGTCTCGCCGTAGAAGCTGTGGATGCCCTCTACCGCCAGGCGCGGCGCGGCGTCGCCGGCGCGCGTCCCCGTCGTGTTCATGGCGTGGCGCCCACGGCGTCGATGCCAGAGCCGGCCCCGCCGCCGAGGCTCGAGCGCTGCACCCACGGGTTGGCGCGCAGCTGCGCCGGTGTGCCTTCGGCGATGACCTGCCCCCAGTGGATGACCGACACACGGTCGGCCAGGCGGAAGAGGAAGTGCATGTCGTGCTCGATGACCACCATCGTCAGCTGCCGCTTCAGCGTCGCCACGAGCTCGGCCAGCCGCGCCGTGCCCTCGATGCCGAGGCCGGCGGTCGGCTCGTCGAGGAAGAGGAGCTGCGGCCGCGCCGCCAGCGCCACGCCGATCTCGAGCGCGCGGCGCTCGCCGTAGGCGAGGCTGCGCGCCGCGACGCGCTCCTTGCCGGCCAGGCCCACGCGCGCCAAGATCGACGCCGCTTCGTCGTAGGCGCTCGCCTGTCGCGCCAGGTCGCGCCACATCGACCAGCCGCGCGCCCGCACGGCCGGCAGGGCGACAACGACGTTGTCGATGGCCGAGTACTCGTCGAACAGGTTCATGACCTGGAACGAGCGCGAGATGCCGCTGCGCGCCACGGCGCGTGGCGTGAAGCCCGTGATGTCTCGGCCGTCGAAGACGACGCGGCCGCCGTCGGGGCGGTGGCGGCCTGTGAGCACGTTGAAGCAGGTGGTCTTGCCTGCGCCGTTCGGGCCCATGATGCCGCGCAGCTCGCCGCGTTCCACGGCGAGCGAGACGTCCTGCAGCACGACCTGCGAGCCGAAGCGCTTGTGCAGGCAAGAGGCTTCGAAGAAGGCCATCGCGCTTCAGGCCTGCCGGTTGTGCGGCAACGGCGCCGCCGCCGGTGCCGGGGCCCCCGCGCTCCTGCGGCGGCGCCACGCCTGCCAGGCCCCGGCGATGCCCTCCGGCTGGAACAGCACGACGGCCATGAACAAGAGCCCGTACCACAGCAGCCAGGTCTCGGTGTACGCGCCGAGCAGGTCGCGCGCGAGGATGAACAGCGTCGCGCCGATGACCGGCCCCCAGAAGCTGACCAGCCCGCCGCCGATGAGCACCATCATGACGACGAAGCCCGAGTTGTGCAGGCTCATCACGTTCGGATAGGCCGAGTTCTGCGCCATCGCGAAGAGCGCGCCCGCCAGGCCCGACAGGCCCGCCGACAGCACGAACGCCGACCACTTGTACATCCACACGTGGTGGCCGACGAACGCCGCACGCACCTCGTTCTGCTTGATCGCGCGCAGCACGCGCCCCCACGGCGAGTGCACGAGCCGCCACAGGAACAGGACGACGAGCGCGAACACCGCCAGCACGAAGAGGTAGAAGGCGGCGTTGTCCGCCAGCGGCCACTCGTGGCCGCCCAGGCGCAGCGGCGGCCGCGCGATCTTCTGCAGCCCGTCCTCGCCGCCGGTGACGGAGTGCCACTTGATGGCCACGAACCACATCACCTGGCCGAACGCGATGGTGAGCAGCGCGTAGTAGATGCCGCGCCGGTGCGAGATGAACGCCGCGACGAGCGAGCCCGCCAGCGCCGCGGCCAGCACCGCGCCGGCCAGGCCGCCGAAGAGCTCGGCGCCCAGCCGCTGCTGCAGCAGCCCGAAGGCGTAGGCACCGACGCCGAAGTACGCACCGTGCCCGAACGACGGCATGCCGCCGTGGCCCAGCAGCAGGTTGTGGGCGAGCGCGAACACCATCCAGATGACGATCTCGGCGGCGAGGTACGGGTACAGCCCCACCGCCTCGAGCCACAGCGGCGCGCTGGCCAGCACCGCCAGCGTCACGGCCATCGGGGCCGGCAGCCACGGCGTCGGCGGCGGCGCGGCGGACGGCCCGGGCTTCGCGGCAAGGCGCTCCATGCCCAGAGAATGTCCGTTCTCGTGTTGCCAATGTCAAGCACGTTTGTTCTAATCGTGCCGTGCCCGCTCCCACCCCCGCCGCCACCTTTGTGCAGTTCGCCGAGGCGGTGAGTGCCGCCTACCCGACGCTGTCGCCGCAGCAGCGCGTCATCGCGCAGCACCTGCTCGAGCACCCGGACGAGTTCGCGCTCGGCACCGCCGCCACGGTGGCCGAGTCGGCGGGCGTGCAGCCCTCGGCGCTGGTGCGTTTTGCCAACGCCATGCACTTCTCCGGCTTCTCGCAGCTGCAGCGCCTGTTCCAGGAGCGCCTGCTGGAGCGCGCCGGCACGTACCGCGAGCGAATCAGCGCCATGCCGCCGGTGCGCGCGGGCCGCGCCGGCGCGGAGGCCGGCCTGGCGCAGGGGCTCGCGCCTTTCGTCGAGCTCGCCGTCACCGACCTGCGGCAGCTCGGGTACGCCGTCGCCGACGCCACGCTGCGCGAGGCCGCGCGCCTGCTCAGCCGCGCCAGCCGCGTGCACGTGCTTGCGCAGCGCCGCGCCTTCCCGGTGGCCGCCTATCTCGCCTACGCGCTCGCGCAGCTGGAGCTGCGCGTGCAGCTGCTCGACGGCGTGGGCGGCATGCTCGGCGAGTCGCTGCGCCAGATCGAGCCGGGCGAGGTGCTGCTCGTCACGAGCTTCAAGAACTACTCGCCCGACGTGGTGGAGGCGGCGAAGGCGGCGCGCACTCGCGGCGTGCAGGTGGTGGCGGTCACCGACCACGCGCTGTCGCCGCTGAAGCCCGTGGCCAGCGTGTGCCTCGAGGTGGGGCCCGGCGCGGCGGCGGCGCCTGTTCGTTCGCTGGTGGCGCCGATGTGCCTGGCGCAGGCGCTCGTCGTGACCACCGGCCAGTGCCTGGTGGCGCCGCGCGCGCGGCCACGGGGCCGTGCCGCTGCTGGCGGCGTCGCCGCCGCGGCCCGCAAGGCCAACGGCCGGCGGAGGCCGGTTTGATGGCCCGCGCCGACGAGGGCATCGGCGCCGGCACCCTGCCGGACCTCGACGTCGTCTGCATCGGCCGTGCCGCCGTGGACCTCTACGGCGAACAGGTCGGCGGCCGCCTCGAGGACATGCGCTCCTTCGCCAAGTACATCGGCGGCTCGCCGACGAACACGGCCATCGGCGCGGCGCGCCTGGGCCTGCGCGCCGGCCTCGTCAGCCGCGTCGGCGACGAGCACCACGGGCGCTTCGTGCGCGAGACGCTGCAGGCCGAGGGCGTGGACGTGAGCTGCCTGCGCACCGACCCGAAGCGCCTCACCGGCCTCGTGTTCCTCGGCATCCGCGACGAGCACACCTTCCCGCTGCTCTTCTACCGCGACCACTGCGCCGACATGGGCCTCGTCGCCGACGACATCGACCCCGCCTACCTGGCCCGCGCCCGCGCCGTCGTCATCAGCGGCACGCACCTGTCGCACCCCGACACGCGCGCCGCCTGCATCAGGGCGATGACGCTGGCGCGCGGGCTGGGGCGGCGCGTCGTGCTCGACATCGACTACCGCCCGGTGCTGTGGGGCCTCACGTCACCCGGCCTCGGCGAGCGGCGCTACGTGCCATCGGCCGAGGTGACGGCGCAGCTGCAGGCGGTGCTGGACCAGTGCGACCTCGTCGTCGGCACCGAGGAGGAGATCCACATCGCCGGCGGCAGCACCGATTCGCGCACGGCGCTGGCCGCCATCCGCGACGTGAGCCGCGCCCTGATCGTCATGAAGCGCGGACCGATGGGCTGCGTCGCCTTCGATGGCGCGATCCCCGAAGGCGTCGAGGGCGGCCTGCAGGGCCCGGGCTTCCCGGTCGAGGTCTTCAACGTGCTCGGCGCCGGCGACGCCTTCATGGCCGGCCTGCTGCGCGGTTACGTGCGCGACGAGCCGCTGCCGCAGGCGCTGCGCTACGCCAACGCGTGCGGTGCGCTCGTCGTTTCGCGCCACGGCTGCGCGCCGGCCATGCCGAGCTGGACCGAGCTCGCCTTCTTCCTCGGGCGCGCGCCGGTCACCGCCCGCCTGCGCGAGGACGACGAGCTCGAGCACGTGCACCGCGCCACGACGCGGCGGCCGACGCCGCACGCACTGGCGGTGCTGGCCTTCGACCACCGCAGCCAGCTGGAGGAGATCGCCGCGCGCTGCGGCGCCGGCGCGGCGCGCATCGCGCGATTCAAGGAGCTCGTCGCGCAGGCGGCCGAGCGCGGCCACGCCGCCGAGCGCGCGCAGCACCGGGCGGACGACGCCCCGTTCCCGGCGGCGGGCGTGATCGTCGACGGGCGCCACGGCACGCCTGTGCTGCACCGCCTCGCCGGTACCGGCGTGTGGATCGCGCGGCCGATGGAGATGCCGGGCTCGCGTCCGCTGCAGCTCGAAGGTGGCGCCAACGCCGGGCAGGCCCTCGCCGAGTGGCCGACCGAACAGGTCGTGAAGTGCCTCGTGCTGCATCACCCCGACGACGAGCCCGGGCTGGCTGCGCGCCAGCTCGCGACGGTGACCGACCTGTACCGCGCCACCCGCCGCAGCGGACACGAGCTGCTGCTGGAGGTGATCCCGCCGGCCGCGATGGCGCAGGACGAGACGACGGTCGCGCGCGCCGTGGCCCAGCTCTACGCCGCCGGCATCCGCCCCGAGTGGTGGAAGCTGCCGCCGCCGGGCGCCGCGGCGTGGCGCGCGCTGCGCGACACCGTCGCGGCGCACGACCCCTTCTGCCGCGGCGTGCTGCTGCTCGGCATGGAGGCCGGCGAGGACCAGCTCGGCGACGCCTTCCGCGCCGCCGCGCGCGAGCCGTTGTGCCGGGGCTTCGCTGTCGGGCGCACGCTCTTCGCCGCAGCGGCGCAGGCCTGGTTCGAAGGTGCGCTCGACGACGCGGGCGTCGTCGCCGACGTCGCGGCGCGCTACCAGCGACTCATCCGCCTGTGGCAGCAGGCGGCGCGCGGGTCGCCCACCGGTCCCTCGCCCGGCGGGGGATGCTGAAACCGGGCGGCCGTGCCGCTCGCACCCAAGGAGACACGCTGATGAACGCCGATCGCATCGAATCCCCGGACGCCGCCGAAGTGCAACCCGCCCGCCGCCGCTTCGTCAGCGCGATGGCCACCGCGCTGGCCGGAGGCGGCGCCTTCTTCGGCCCATGGGCGACGAACCGCCTGTGGGCGCAGAGCGCCAGCCCGAAGCCGCTCGTCATCGGCCTGACGATGGACGCCAGCGGCCAGTACGGCGCCAGCGGCGGCATGGAGCGCCTGGGCGCGATGATGGCCATCAAGGAGTTCAACGAGAAGGGCGGCCTGCTCGGCCGGCCGATCGAGGCCATCCACATGGACACCGAGACGACCCCGGCCACCGGCTCGCGCGTGGCCGAGCGCATGATCAGCCGCAACGACGCGGCCTTCCTCATCGGCGCGGTGCACTCGGGCGTGGCCAACGCCATCTCGCAGGTGGCGCAGAAGTACGGCTGCATCTTCCTCAACACGAACTCGAGCTCGCCCACCGAGAGCGGCAAGGACTGCCACCGCACGAAGTTCGTCTGGGACGGCAACGGCAGCAACTTCGCCCAGGCCGCGGTGAAGAACGCCGTGCGAAGCGCCGGCAAGGACTGGGTGCTGCTGACCAACGACTACGTCTGGGGGCACAACACGTCGAAGGCGACCAAGGCCATCCTCGAAGCCAACGGCGGCCGCGTGATGGAGGAGCTGCTCGTGCCGCAGAACACGCGCGACTTCTCGGCCTACCTGCTGAAGCTGCAGCAGATCAAGCCGCAGGCCGTGGCCACGGCGATCGGCGGCGACGACATCAAGGCGCTGCGCCAGCAGGTGGTGCAGCTCGGCCTGCACAAGCGCGCCGCATGGATCAACAACCAGCAGGACTGGCCCGACGTCTACGGCCTGGGGGCCGAGCAGATCTTCGGCGTCTTCGGCACCACCTGGTACTACCGGCTCGACCTGCCGGGGGTGAAGGAGTTCGTCGCCGCCTACCAGAAGACCTACCCGGGCATGGCCATCGCGGTGCCGGGCAACGTCTACCACAACGGCTACATGGCCACGCGCGAGCTGCTGCGCTGCGTGCAGGAGGCCGGCACGACGAACAACCTGGCGGTGATCCGCAAGCTCGAGGGCCGCCGCATGAGCGCGCGCGACCGCCTGCAGCACCACGACGCCTGGATCGACCCGGCCACGCACCAGTGCCAGCAGACGATCTACATGGCCACCTACAACGACGCGCCGGTCGAGAAGACCGACATCTTCAGGATCCTGACGCAGAGCGACCCGAAGGACGTGATGGACCCGGACGCCCCGAAGGCCTGCAAGCTCGAGAGCTACGAGGCGACGCCGAGCTACGAGCGCTGAGGACCGCGCCGGGCGAACCACCAGGCCGCGGCAGCCCGGCATGAGCCTCGTCCCGCACCTGTTCAACGGGCTCACGCTCGGGCTGCTGTTCGCGCTCGTCGCGCTCGGCTTCATGCTGATCGTCGGCGTGATGGAGACGATCAACCTGGCGCACGGTTCGCTGTTCGCGCTGGGCATGTACGCGGCGCTGGCCGTGATGGCGCCGCGGGCGGGGTGGTTTCCCGAGCTGAGCGCGGCGTACGTCGCGCTGCCGGTCGGCACGCGCTACGCGATCGCGCTGTTCGCGGCGCCGCTGCTCGTGGGCCTCGCCGGCCTCGTGCTCGAGCTGTGCCTGCGCCGCACCTACGGGCGCGACCCGCTCTACGGCCTGCTGCTCACCTTCGGCGCCGCGCTGGTCATCGAGGAGGGCATCCGCCTCGTCTGGGGTTCCACCGAGCAGCAGCTGGCGCTGCCCGAGGCGATCTCCGGTGCGCTGCTGTTCGGCGACCTCGTCTATTCGCGCTACCGGCTCTTCGCCTGCGGCTTCGCGATGGCGGCCATCGTCGCGCTGTGGCTCTTCCTCGAGAAGACGCCCTACGGCGCCATCATCAAGGCGGGGGCGCACGACAGCGAGATGGTGCGTGCGCTCGGCATCCACCTGGCGCGCCTGCGCGCGGCGGTGTTCGCGCTCGGCGTTGCGCTGGCCGCGCTGGCCGGCATCGTGATGGCGCCGATCTGGGGCATCCGGCCGCAGGTGGGGGTCGATGCGGTGGTGCCGGCCTTCCTCGTCATCGTGCTCGGCGGCGTCGGTTCGTTGTGGGGTGCGGTGGCCGCCGGGCTGATGGTCGGCATGGTGGTCGGGCTCGCCGGCGCGTTCGCGTCGGAGTGGTCGATGCTGTCGATGTACCTGCTGTTCATCGCCGTCATCACCTTCCGCGCGCGCGGCCTCTTCGGGCGCAAGAGCGTGCTGGACAACTGAGGCGCGACGTCGATACTTCCCGCCACGCACGACCATGACCTCACCCGCCACATCCTCCGCTTCCTTCTCGCTGGCCGGACGCGCGGCCTTCGTGCCCGGCGGCTACGGCGACATCGGCCGCGCGGTGGCGTGGCAGCTGGTGCGCGCCGGTGCGGCGGTGGCCGTGGCCGGGCGCAGCGCCGAGAAGGCCGCGGCGTTCGCGGCCGAGCTGTCGGCGGCAGGCCACGCCGCGTTCGGCGTCGCGCTCGACGTGCGCGAGACGGCACAGATCCGCGCTGCGACCGAAGCCGTGGCCCGGCGCTTGGGCGCCCTCGACCTGCTCGTCAACTGCGTCGGCATGCAGCGCGAGCAGCGCATCGACGACGTCAGCGAGGCCACCTTCGACGAGATCGTGCAGGTCAACCTGCGCGCCGCGATGTTCCTGGCGCAGGCGGCGGCGCGGCATCAGGTGGCGGCGGTGCAGGCCGGCCGCCCGCCGGGCCGGCAGGTGCACGTGCTCTCGGTGCGCGCGCAGCTGGGCATGCGCGACCGCGGCTACTCGGCCTACTGCGCGACGAAGGGCGGCCTCGTGCTGCTGATCCGGCAGCACGCAGTGGAGCTGTGCAGCCACGGCATCACGGTCAACGGCGTGGCGCCGACGGTGGTGCGCGGCGACATGGGTGCGCACTGGATGGCCGACCCCGAGACGCGCGATCGGCTGCTGCAGCGCATCCCGCTCGGCCGCATCGCCGAGCCGGCCGACGTGGCCGCGCCGGTGCACTTCCTGTGCAGCGCGGAAGCCGCGTTCATCACCGGGCAGGTCATCTACGTGGACGGCGGGCTGACGGCCACGCAGTGATCGCGACGAGGGGCGGCCGTTCGCGGTACAACCCGCGGCGATGAGTCCCCTCGTGTCGTCGCCGCGCCGGCGCGGCCTGCTCGGCGCTGCGGCCGGCGGGGCCTTCGTGCTGGCCGGTTGCGCCGGGCCGGCATCGAGAGCGATGCCGGCGCCACCTTCCTTCGACGAAGCCGACCTGGCGCACGCGCGCGCGCTGCGCGACCGCGCGCTTGCCGACGGCGCGGCGTGGCGGCTGCTGCACGAGCTGTGCACGACGATCGGCGCGCGCCCGGCCGGCTCGCCGGCCGATGCGAAGGCGCAGGCCTGGGCGCAGCAGGTGTACCGGGCGATGAAGCTCGAGGCGGTGCGCGCCGAGCTGCTGCCGCTGCGCATCTGGCAGCGCGGTCCGGCATCGGCGCGGCTCACGGTGCCGGTGGCGCGGTCGCTCGTCATGGCGGCGCTCGGCAACAGCGTCGCCGCCCCGGCCGGGGGCATCGAGGCCGAGGTCGCCTGGTACCCCGACCTGGCGGCGCTGCGCGCCGACACCAGTGGCAGGGCGCACGGCCGCATCGTCTTCATCGACCAGCGCACCGAGCGCACGCGCGACGGCGCCGGCTACGGCCGCGCCGTCGCCGCCCGCGCGAACGGCCCGGTCGAGGCCGCGCGGC
Organism: Rubrivivax sp.; assembly: GCA_026125665.1. Classification (GTDB taxonomy): domain Bacteria; phylum Pseudomonadota; class Gammaproteobacteria; order Burkholderiales; family Burkholderiaceae_C; genus Rubrivivax. The sequence goes on along the minus strand of JAHCKS010000043.1, from coordinate 29,486 downwards.
GCGGCGCGCTCGCACTCGCCATCCGCTCCATCGGCACCAGTGGCGAGCCGCGCGCGCACACCGGCGCCACGCGCTACGACCTGAGCGTGCCGCGCATCCCGGCCTTCGCCGTTTCGGTGCCCGACGCCGAGTTCATCGCCGCGCGGCATGCGGCCGGGCAGACGATGCGCATGCACGTCGAGCTGCAGGCCGAGGGCGGTGTCGAAGCCACCACCGCCAACGTCATCGCCGAGTGGCGCGGCACCGACCTCGCGCACGAGATCGTGCTCATCGGCGCGCACCTGGACAGCTGGGACGTCGGCCAGGGCGCCGAGGACGACGGCGCCGGCGTGGCCATCGTCAGCGCCGCTGCCGGCGTGATCGCCGCGGCCGGCCGGCGCGCGCGGCGCACGATCCGCGTCGTGCTCTTCGGCAACGAGGAGAACGGCTTCGACGGCGCGCTCGCCTACGGCAACCGCTACCGCGACGTGCCGCACCAGCTGGTGGCCGAGAGCGACTTCGGCGCCGGGCGCCTGTACCGCGTGCGTCATCGCGTCGCGCCGCAGGCGCTGCCGGCGATGGAAGCGATCGCCGCGGTGCTGGCGCCGCTGGGCATCGCCCACCCCACCGAAGGCCGCAACGAGGGTTCGCCGGGCCCCGACGCGGCGGTGCTGATGCGCCGCCACCGCTGGCCGGCGCTGGCGCTGTCGCAGGACGGCAGCCGCTACTTCGACGTGCACCACACCGCGGACGACACGATCGAGCGCATCGACCCCGCGGGCCTGCCGCAGAACGTGGCCGCGTGGGCCGCCGCGGCGTGGCTCGCGGCGCAGGCGCCGGTGTCATTCGGGCCGGCGGTGCTGTGAGACGCGGTTGTGGTCAGTCAGGTCAGGTCAGTCAGTCAGTCGAGGTCGTGGCGCGCCAAGGACGCCGGGCGGTCGGCTCCGCGAATGTCCTCTCTGGGCGGCCCAGCTTCGCTGGTCCCCCCAATGCCCCCTTGATTTCGCTGCGCCGACCACCCGGCGTCCTTGGCGGGAACCGTGGTCTGTCTTCGACGAGGTGCACGACGGTGCCTGATCGGGCCGGCGGGGTGCCCTGCGCAGCGAAATCAAGGGGGCATTCGGGGGACCTGCGGAGCTTGCGGAGCAGGGCCGCCGAAAGAGGACATTCGCGGCGCAGGGCACCCCGCCGGCCCGATCCCGCCACGACCCCAACTGCCTCATTGAGTTGATTTGAGCCGAGCCAAGGCAAACCGAGGACGCCCATGATCACAACGCCCTGCGCGCCCCCGTCGCTCACCTTCCTCACGCAGGTGCGCTGCGACGTCGAAGCCGTGCTCTCGCTCGGAACGGCGCCGATGGGCGAGCGGCGCGTCGTGCCGCTTCTCGGCGGCGAGGTCGAAGGCCCGGCGGTCAACGGCCGCATCGTCCCGGGCGGCACCGACTGGCAGTGGAACCGCAGCGACGGCGCGCTCGAGATCGCCGCGCACTACGTCATCGAGACCACCGACGGCGCGCGCATCGAGGTGCAGAGCAACGGCCTGCGCCACGGCCCGCCCGACGTGCTGGCGCGGCTGGCGCGCGGCGAGGCCGTGGCGCCGGACGAATACTTCTTCCGCACGCTGATGCGCTTCACCACCGGCGACGTGCGCTACGAGCACCTGAACCGCGTGATGGCGCTGGCGCGCGGCCGCCGCGAGGCGCGGCGCGTCATCCTCGACGTGTGGCAGGTGGGGTGAAAGCCACCGCCGGTGCCCGCCTCATCCGTCAGCGCGGGTGCCGGTAGCCCGTGCGGTGCAGCGGCGTCAGCGGGCCAGGCCTCGGCCACGCGAACAGCACCTCCTCGCTCGGCGCGCCCCGGAAGCGACGCCGACGGCGGCCTCGTCATGACGCCGCGAACGCGAAGTCCACTTCCGGCTTCAGGCCGCTGACGATGCGGGCGATGCTCTTGCCCCAGCCGCAGGAGTGTGTCCAGCCCAGCGTGCCGTGGCCCGTGTTGAGGAACAGGTTGGGCAGCCGGCTGCGGCCGATGATCGGCACGTTGCTGGGCGTGGCGGGCCGAAGCCCGGTCCAGAACTGCGCCTGCGAGGCATCACCCGCCCCGGGGAACAGCTCCTCGACGCGACGCACGATCGCCTCGCAGCGCACGCGGTTCAGGTCGCGGTCGTAGCCGTTCAGCTCGGCGGTGCCGGCGATGCGCAGCCGGTCGCCGAGCCTAGAGAAGACGAGCTTGTACTCGTCGTCGGTCAACGAGACCTGGTGCGCCTTGCTCGCGTCCTTCACCGGCATCGTCACCGAGTAGCCCTTGGCCGGATAGATCGGCAGCTTGATGCCCAGCGGCGCCGCGTACAGCGGCGACAGGCTGCCCATCGCCAGCACGTAGGCGTCGCCGCGGATGCGCTGGAAGCGCCCTTCGCTGTCGGTGGCCTCGACGTGGTCGATCGCGCCGCCGGCCTCGCGCAGCGCGGTCACGGTGTGGCTCATCAGGAACTGCACGCCGTCTTCGCGGCAGCGCGCCACGAGCTCGCGCGCGAACCGGTTGGCGTCGCCGGACTCGTCCTCGGCGGTGTACGTGGCACCGGCCAGCATCGAACGCACGTGGGCGAGCGCCGGCTCGATCCTCACGGCCTCGTCGGTCGAGATCACGCGCCGGTCGCAGCCCAGCTCGCGCATCTGCGCGGCCGGCGCTTCCGCGCCGTCGAACTCCTTCGCGCTCGTGTAGAAGTGCAGGATGCCCTGCGTGCGCTGGTCGTAGGCGATGCCGTGCTCGGCGCGCAGGGCCTGCAGCATCGCGCGGCTGTAGGTACCCAGGCGAACGATCTGCTCGATGTTGCGGCGCGTGCGCGCCGGCGTGCACTCGCGCAGGAAGGCCAGCCCCCACAACCACTGCCGCAAGTCGGCGCGCAGGCGGAACAGCAGCGGCGCGTCCTCCTTGCCCAGCCACTGCAGCACCTTCAGCGGCGCGCTCGGGTTGGCCCAGGGCTCGGCATGGCTGACCGAGATCTGCCCGCCGTTGGCGAAGCTGGTCTCCGCCGCCGGGCTCGCCTGGCGGTCGATCACCGCCACGTCGTGGCCGAGCTGGCGCAGGTAGTAGGCGGAGGTGACGCCGAGCAGGCCGGCGCCGAGAACGATCGTCTTCATCTTCAGGTCCTTTGGGATCAAGTGGGGGCACGGGGGCCCGATCGACGAGCCCCTGCGTGCCGCTCCCCCTGTCCCCGGTACCTGAGAGATTCGGCGCGCGTCATCGACGCGGCCCTTGCTTCTTCGGTGCTGCGCGCGTTGATCCGCGCCCAGACTCTCCAGACGGCGATGTGAACGGCGGCGCAGTTCCTGGACCTGAGCGTCTATGGGAGCTTCTCGCCTTCGGTGGCTGCGCGCCGGGGCTGGGCGGCCCGCGCACGGCGCTCTCCAGCACCGTCGTGAACGGAAGTCCTGTCGCGGCGGGCGTTTCTCCGCGGGAGACGAGGAAACGTCCGGCCGGCGACCTGCCGCGCGACCTACTGCGCCTCGAGCTTGATGCCTTTGGCGATAGCGCGGAAGCGCGCCGTCTGCCGCTCGTATTCCTTCTGCGCGTCGGCCACCGACAACATCGCCGGCACGCGGCCGCCGAGGTCCTCGAGCTTCTTGCGCGCCTCGGCGTCACTCATCGCGGCGGCCAGGTGCTTGTTCAGCGCCACGACCACGTCCTCGGGGGTGTCCTTGCGCACGAAGTAGCCCGTCCAGGTGTCGAAGGCGAAGTCCCTGACCGCCTTGCTCTCGTTGATGCTCGGGTACTTCTTCAGGAACTCGGCCTCGGGCTTGCCGGGGTGCGCGAGCGTCGCCAGCACCTTGAACATGCCCTTGTCGACGAAGCCGGGCAGGCGCGAGTCCACCACGAAGAAGGCCACGTCGACGAGGTTGCCCGCCAGGTCCTGCTGCGCCGGAGCGAAGCCCTTGTAGGGCACATGGGTCATCCTGGCGCCGATGGTCTGGGCGAAGTGCTCGCCGACGACGTGATAGAACGACCCCACGCCGACGCTGGCGTAGGTGAGTGGCTTGCCGGCGACATCGGCCTTCCTGGCCAGCGCCACGAGCTCGTCGACCGTGTCGGCCTGCAGTCCCTTGCGGGCCAGCAAGGCCATAGGGAAGCTGCCGATGATCTGCACCATGCGCCAGTCGTCGGCCTTGTACTTCACCGCCTGCATCGCCAGCGGCGCGAGGATCAGTTCGTTGGGCGAGCCCTGGTACACCAGATGGCCGTCGGCCGGGGCGTTGAGCACCTTCTGCCCGGCGATCGAGCCCGAGGCGCCCCCCAGGTTGTCGACGATCACGACCTGGCTGATCGACTTGGCCAGCGGCTTTTCCACCATGCGCGCGATCACGTCCGACAGCCCGCCGGCAGGGTAGGGCACGAGCAGCGTGACGGGCTTGCTCGGGAAGCCCTGCGCCGATGCCGTGCCGGCGATCAGGGCGAGGGCCATGGCCAGGACAGTGCGGCGAGCGAACGTGCGGGGCATGGGGCTGTCTCCAGGAGTTGGCCGCGCAGCCGGGATGGCAGCGATGCGGAAAAGTCTAGGAACGCCGCCATCCGAAGTCCAATGCATTGTTTTCAGGATTAGGATGCAGGCACCGTATGGATTCCGCCGAGCCCGACCGATGACCCTGGTGCAACTGCGGCACCTGATCGCGCTGGCCGACAGCGGGTCGTTCAGTCGTGCCGCCGCCGCCGCGCACGTCACGCAGCCGGCGTTGTCGCGCAGCATCCGGGCGCTGGAGGGCGAACTGGGCGTGCCGCTGGTCGATCGCGTGGGGCGGCGCATCGAACTCACGCCGATGGGACGCGAGACCCTGCCGCGGGCGCGCCAGTTGGTCTTCGACGCCCGCGAGCTCCAGGAACGCACGCATGCCGTCGCGCAGGGACGCTTCGGCACGCTGCGCGTCGGCATGGGCTCCGGGCCGGGGGCGATGCTGATGACGCCGCTGCTGCTGGAGGTGGCCACCGAGCGCCCGCAGTGGCGCGTCGAGGTGGCGCGCGGCGCCACCGAGCTGCTGCTGCAGCGGCTGCGCGCGCGCACGCTGGACGCCCTGGTCGTCGACCTGCGTTCGCTCGAGCCGGCGAGTGACCTCGATGTGACGCAGGTCAGCGAGATGCAAGGCGCGTTCATGGCCCGGCGCGGGCACCCGCTGGCGCGCAGGCGCACCGTCGGCTTCGGTGACCTGAAGCTCTATCCGCTGGCGAGCATCCCGTTGTCGCGCGAAGTGTCGCGCATGCTCGTCGAACGCTATGGGCCGCACGCCGACCCGGAGCAGGCCGTCAACGTGCGTTGCGAAGACATCGCCAGCCTGGTGGAAGTGGCCGAGCGTAGCGACGCGGTCCTGCTCGCAATCCGGGCCAGCGCGCCAGGTCTGGTCGAACTGCCGATGCGGCCGCCGCTGGGCGTCGCGGCGCGGCTGGGCCTGGTGACGCTGGCGCGCCGCACCGAGCCGCAGGTGCTGTCGGTGGTGCGCGCGCTGATGTCGCGGCTGCTGGTTGACCGCCCCGTGTCGAGGACGAGGCCGCCAGCCGAATCGGCCAAGCGGGCCAGCTTTGCACGGGCGCGGGCGTCCTCGCGCGCGCCGTCAGTCCGCGGCCGATGACCGTCGGGCCGACGCGCCCGCCGCGTTCAGGACCCGATCACCCCGCCATCGTCCTTCCTCACCACCACCGTCGCGCTGCGCGGCCGGCCGGTGGGCTTGAAGTCGGGCCAGTTGCTGTACCTGCGCGGCTCGTTCGGGTTGCTGCGTTCGCTCGGGGTCTCGCCCGGATGCTGGATGTTGACGAACACGGTGCGCGCGTCCGGCGTGAACGCCGCGCCGGTGATCTCGCAGTTCACCGGGCCGACGAGGAAACGGCGGAACTCGCCGGTGGCCAGGTCGCAGGCGAGCATCTGGTTGTTGCCGATGCGTGCGAACTCGCCCTTGTTCATCACCGTCGGGCCCATGTCCGTCTGCACCCACAGGCGCCCGAGCGGGTCGAACATGACGCCGTCGGGGCAGCCGAACACGTCGCCCTTGATGTTGCCCCTGGCCTCGGCGCGCTCGTTGGCCGGGTCGCCGGCCAGCACGAGGTGGTTCCACTCGAAGGCCTCGCCGTCGAAGTCGCCGTCCTCGCGCCAGCGGATGATCGAGCCCATCGTGTTGTTGGCACGCGGGTTGGCGGCGTCGACGCCCGGGTTGCTGCCCTGGCCGCGGCTCGAGTTGTTGGTCAGCGTGCAGTAGACCCAGCGCGTGGCCTTGTCGATGGCCAGCCACTCGGGGCGGTCCATCTTCGTCGCGCCGAGCAGGTCGCTCGCCTGGCGGGCCTTGATGACCACCTCGCCGGCGTCGGCGAAGCCGACCAGCGGGCCCTGCCCGGCCACCATCGGGACCCAGCGGCCGCGGCCACCCTCGTCGAAGCGAGCGACGTACAGAGTGCCGTGGTCGAGCAGTTCGGCGTTCGCCTTCGCGCCGCCGGGCCGGATCCTGTCGCGGCTGACGAACCTGTAGATGTACTCGAAGCGCGCGTCCTCGCCGCTGTAGACGACGGCGCGGCCGTCGCGCGTCACGGCCACCCACGCCCCTTCGTGCGCGGCACGGCCGAGCGCGGTGCGCTTCACCGGCGTGCTCTGCGGGTCGTACGGGTCGATCTCCACCACCCAGCCGTGGCGGTTGGGTTCGTTCGGGTGGCGCACGGCGTCGAAGCGCTCGTCGTGCTCGTGCCAGCGGTAGCCCCAGCCGTTCTTGCGAATGCCCCAGCGGCGTTCGTGCGCGGTCGGCGTGTCGGCGCTGCTGAAGTAGCCGGCGAAGTTCTCCTCGCCCGAGAGGTAGGTGCCCCACGGCGTCATGCTGCTGGCGCAGTTGTTGAACGTGCCGAGCGCCAGCCGCCCGGCGGGGTCGGCGGCGGTCTTCATCATCACGTGCCCGGCCGCCGGGCCGCCGATGGCGAACGGGGTGTTGGCCGTGAAGCGCCGCGCGTAGCGCGACGGGCGCACGGCCTGCCAGCTGCGGCCCTCGAGGCGCACCTCGGTGACCGAGACGCCGTGCGAGGCCTGGCTCTTGGCCACCTTCTCGGCCGTCCACGGCACCATGCCGCCTTCGTGCAGCAGCCCGTCGTCGGTGTACTCGTGGTTCATCACGAGCAGGCCGTGCGTCGAGCTGCCCTGCAGCGGGAAGAAGTGGATGCCGTCGTGGTGCATGCCCATCTGCACGGCCTGCTCGGCGGCGGTGTTGCCGGCGTCGTCCTTGAACGGCGGCATGTTCCCCGGCACGCCGACCGGCTCGCCCCAGGGCAGGAAGGGCGTGGCGGTGTAGCCCTCGGGCACCGTGACGCGGTCGGCGGCGGAGGCGGCCACGCCCTTGAAGCCGAAGGTCGGCCCCGCGCCCGCGGCGACCATGCCGGCGCAGCCCGCGGTGCCGGCGGCGGCCGCCGCCGCGGCTGTCAGCGCGAACGGTGCGAGGGGATGGAAGGGCACGCAGCCAGCCAGCGCCGCCGCCGCGCCGCCGCGCAGCACGATGCGCCGCGCCGGATCGGAGACCCCGTGGATGCTGCGGTTGGCGGAGGCGTTGCTGTCCTCCATCTGGTCGAAGTCCTTGGCCATCTCTCTCGCTCCCGGTGGTTGGCGCCGGCATTGTGCGCAGCGCGGAGGGCCGCGGCATGAGTGCCTTCACCGGCCCGCCGGCGCCGCGGCGGCGGGGGCCCGCTTTCAGCCGGTGGCGTGCCGCGCCAGCGCCTCGACGTCCTCGGGGAAGAGCTGCCCGGCCTCGGCCTGCAGCACGCGCCCATCGCGACCGCGCACGAGGGTCACCGGCAGTCCCTTCGGCTTCGGCAGCGCACGCGCCAGCGCCGGATTCACCCACGCCGCGGGCCAGGCGTAGCCTTTGCGCTGCAGGTGCGCCCGCGCGTCCTCGGGCCGCTTGTCGATGCTGAAGGTGAGCAGCTGCAGGCCGCGCGGGCCGAGCGCGCGCTGCGCCTGCCACAGCCTGTCGATGTGCGGACTCGTCAGCGCGCAGAACGGGCACCAGCTCGCCCACCAGTAGAGCAGCAGCACGCGGCCCTGGGCGTTCGCCGCCTCGAAGCGCTGGCCGTCGAGCAGGTCGAGTGCCGCCGGCAGCGTCAGGAGCGCGCCGACGGCCGGCAGCGGCGGCGCCTTCGCTTCCTGCGCCGCCGCTTCGGGGGCGGCAGGGGACGCCGCGCTGCCCGCCGGCGCCTGCGCATGCCCGGGCGCGTGCGCGCCCGCCAGCCAGGCGGCTGCGGTCGCGAGCAGGCGCCGGCGTTCCCTCAGGGGTGTCACAGCGGGGTGGGCCGCGACGGGCGGTGCACGCCCTCGGGCATCGTTTCCGGGCCGGCGTCGTCGGTGGGTTCGTGTCGGTCTTCCGCCGGGTCGGTGACTGCGCCCACGGCCCACAGCAGCGCGACGATGCCCGCGGCCAGCCCGAGCGCCCAGCCGGCGGGCAGCCGATGCGCGTTCCACAGGAAGATCATCGTCAGCAGCAGCACCACCGCGAAGAGCGTGCCCGCGACGTAGCCCGCGGCTTCGGTGATGGCCGGGTCGAAGCGGCGCACGCGGCGGATGTCGAAGGCCGGCTTCGGCCACTTCGCCGCCACGTCGGCCGGCCGCCAGCCGGGCGGCTTCAGCCACACGCGCAACTTGTCGGCCCAGCGTTTCGTGCGCCAGCTGTCCAGCGCCAGGTCGCGATAGACCTGCAGGTTGGCGGTGATCGGGTTCCAGCTGTGCAGCGGCGCGCGCGTGCCGTAGACGCAGGGCTCGCGGTCGTCCTCGGGCACCCAGGTGCCGAAGAGGCGGTCCCACACGAGCAGGATGCCGCCGTAGTTCTTGTCGACGTAGCGGTCGTTCACCGCGTGGTGCACGCGGTGGTTCGAAGGGGCGCAGAACCAGCGGTCGAACCAGCCGAGCTTGCCCACCTGCTGCGTGTGCACCCAGAACTGGTACAGCAGGTCGATCAGCGCCACGGTGCCGAAGACGAGCGGCGGCACGCCCAGCACCGCCAGCGGCAGGTAGAAGATCCAGCCGAAAAGGAAACCGGTGCCGGTCTGCCGCAGTGCCGTGCTGAGGTTGTAGTCCTCGCTCTGGTGGTGCACGACGTGCGCCGCCCACAGCACGCCGACGCGGTGGCCGGCGCGGTGCAGCCAGTAGTAGAAGAAGTCGTAGCCGACGAGCGCGCCGAGCCACACCCACAACGAATCCGCCGGCAGCCGCTGCAGCGCCACGTGCTCGTAGGCGACGGTGTAGAGGCCCACGGCGAACAGGCGCGTGAACACGCCCACGACCTGGCTCAGCACCCCGAGGCCGATGCTCGACAGCGCGTCGCTCAGCCGGTAGGTGTTGTGGCCGCGGGCCAGCCCGACGGCGAACTCGAAGGCGATGAGCCCGAGGAACACCGGGGTGGCCAGCACGATGATCTGCGCCGAGGTCATGCGCGCATTGTCGCGCGGTGGGGCTGGCATGGAGCGTGACGCGGGCCCGCCGCGGGCGCGCCGCGGGCACGCTGCATGGCCCGCGCTTAGCATCGGCCGATGAACACGCCCCGCCCCGCCGCCCGAACCCAGCCCGAGTCTTCACGCACGGTGCTCGTCACCGGCGCCAGCCGTGGCATCGGCGCCGCCGCCGCGCGCCAGGCCGCCGCGCGCGGCTGGGATGTCGCCGTCAACTACACGCGCGACGCCGCCGCGGCCGAGGCGGTGGCCGCCGACGTGCGCGCCGCCGGGCAGCGCGCCTTCGTCGTGCGCGCCGACGTCGCCGACGAGGCGCAGGTGCTGGCGATGTTCGCGGCCATCGACGGCGAGATCGATGCCGGCCGCCTGGCGCCGCTCGGCGGCCTCGTCAACAACGCCGGCGTCGTGGACCTGCCGGCGCGCGTGGACGAGATGAGCGGCGCGCGCATCGAGCGCATGTTCCGCATCAACGTCTTCGGCTCGATCTGGTGTGCGCGCGAGGCGGTGAAGCGCCTGAGCATCAAACACGGGCGTTCCGGCGGCAGCATCGTCAACCTCGGCAGCGCCGCGTCGCGCCTCGGCTCGCCGGGGCAGTACGTCGACTACGCGGCGAGCAAGGGCGCCATCGACGTCTTCACGCTGGGCTTGGCGCGCGAGGTGGCGGCCGAGGGCGTGCGCGTCAACGCCGTGCGCCCCGGCATCATCGAGACCGACATCCACGCCTCGGGCGGCCTGCCCGAGCGCGCCAGGCAGCTCGCGCCGCAGGTGCCGATGCAGCGTGCCGGCAGCGCCGACGAGGTGGCCGCGGCGATCGTCTGGCTGCTGTCGGACGAGGCGAGCTACACGACGGGCTCGGTGCTCGACGTGACCGGCGGGCGCTGACGCGCGCACGCCCGCCTCGGCCACCCATCAGCCGGTGACGTAGCGCTCGATCTGGGCCAGCAGCGCCTGTGCCGCCGCGCGATCGGCGCGTGATCCGCGGCTGCCGAAGACCGGCAGCACCAGTCGTGCCTGGTCGAGCACCGAGGACCAGTGGGCAGTCGAGGCCACGCGGTCGTGCAACTGCCCGTAGGCCTGGGCGAGCGCGGCATGCTGCGCGCCGAGCTGGCGCCGCGCCAGCGCCTGGTAGAGCTCGTAGTCGATCAGGCTGACGCGGCCCCAGAAGTCGGGGGCCACGCGGGCGCGCGTCTCGGCGCTGGCCAGGGCAGCGGCGCTCGCCTCGGCGTCCAGGCCGGGCCACGATGCATCGCCGGCGTGCAGCACGAGCTCGAGCGCCATGCGGTTGAGTGCCGGGTAGAAGAGCTCGTCGGGCTCGGCCCGCCGGGCCAGCGCCTCCGCCTCGCGGTAGGCCTCGAAGCAGGCCTGCAGCGCCTGCCGCTCCGCACCGGCGTCGCCGGCATCGCGTTCGATGAGGGCGCGCCGCTTGTGCGCCGAACCGAGCAGGCTGTAGCGCTCGACCGTCGGATTGCGCCTGGCCAGCGCGGCCAGCTCGGCGAGCGCGTGCGTCACCTGCTGGCGCGCCTGCGCCAGCGGTTGGCCCGCGCGCCGGGCCGCGTCGCGGGCGCGCAGGTTCTGCAGCGTCTCCTCGGACTTGAGCGACGCGCTGGCGTCGCGCGCCTTGACGGCACGCTGCAGCCACCCGACGGCCGCGGCACGGTCGCCGGCCGCTTCCCAGGCGACGCCGAAGGCCTCGGCCACCGCGCCGATCGTGCCCCAGCGCTCGCCGAAGCGGCCCTCGAGCGCGCGCAGCGTCGCCTGCTGGTCCAGCGGCCGCGCGCCCATGTAGCGCGAGGCCACCGCCAGCGACTCCAGCGCCAGCGCCAGCCCCACCGGAGAGGCGATGAGCGCGAACTCGTCGGCCTCGCGGCCGCGCGCGGCGCCCGGCCGCTGCGCATCGGCCATGTCCTGGCGGAAGACCCAGTTCGGGTCGCCGTAGCACTGGTAGGCGGCCCAGGTCTTGCCGGCCGGCCCGGCCTGCAGGCACGCCTCGCGCGCCGCGGCCACGGCGTCGATGAAGCGCGCGCCGCGCAGCAGCTCGCGATAGAAGCAGCGCGCGAACTCCGCCGCCGGTTCGTCCTCCACCGCCCAGCCGCAGGCCACCACGCAGCGCACGCCGATGCGGATGAGCTCGCCGGCGACGTTGGCCGCAAAGGCCCCGGGGTCGGGCAGCCGGCGCATCGCCGTGTCGCCGCGGAAGGCGGCCAGGTGGCAGCAGTTCAGGAACACGAGCTCGGGCACGACGCGCAGGTTGCGGATCTCGTCGGGCCCGAGGAACAGCCCGTCGGAGAGCACGACGCCGCCGCCGTGCTTCTTCTCCTCGGGCATCTCGCCGTGGCCGCAGATGTGCACGATGCGCCAGTCGCGCTCGAAGAGGGCGCCGATGACGGCTTGGGCGTCGGGCGACTCGGCGTCGCTGCCGATCAGGGAAAGCAGCTGCTGGCGCGCGATGCCGCCGGCAGCCAGGGCGTCGCGCACCGCCTCGGCCTCGGCCCGGGCGGCAGGCAGCGGCGCGTAGCGCTCGAGATCCACCTTGGGCTCGCCGATCACCAGCACCGCGTCGCGCACCGACGCATCGCGGCCGATGGCCCGCGGCTGCTCGACGCGCAGGCGGCGCAGCAGCCGCGCGCGGATGGCCCAGGGCAGGCGCTCGCCGCCATCCCCCGTGCCGCCGTCCGCGTCGCGGTCGTCCAGCAGCTCCCAGGGCAGCGCCGCCGCGCCGAGATCGAGGTCGAGCTGCATTGTCTCGGTGCCGGCGAGGAACGGCTCGATCTCCGGTGGCACGAGCAGCTTGAACAGCGTGCGCCCGATCGCCGGGTCGTCGTTGTCTGCGGTCGCCGCGCGGCGGACCATGTCGCGCACCAGGGCCACCTGGGTCTGCTGGGCGCGCACCTCGCTGCGTGCGCGGCGGCTGTCGAGCACGAACTCGAGCGCGCCCTCGCGGCCGCCGCCGGCGCTCGTCACCCTGACGAGCTCGAAGCCCACGCCACGGTAACCGGCATCGAGCTGCCGGCGCAGCGGCCCGGTGCCGAAGTTGATGACCGGGTCGACCCGGTACTGCTGCGGGCGCGACGCGGCCAGTACCTGCAGGCCCTGCCAGGCCTCGGACGCGCGGTCCAGGTACAGCTCGACGAGCGTGAGCCGCCCGACGAGCGGCCAGCCGATGCCGGCCAGCGCCAGGTTCGCTTCACGCACGCCGCGGGCGATGGCGCGCGCCGAGCCGGCGGGCGAGATGCCCATGCCGCCGCTGCCGATCAGCGTCGCGGCGAGCTCGGTCGCCACCGCAGGGTGCTCCGGATCCTCGGCCACGCGCTGGGCCCAGGCGATGACCGCCTGGCGCACGCCGTGCTGCAGGTCGGCTTCGCGCAGCTGCCCTTCTTCGCCGAGGCCCACGACGATGGCGCTGCGCGGCCGCGGCGGCCGCCACGGGTTCAGCGGGTCCGGCCGGGTGTTGACGAACACCGCGTGCCTGCTCGGGTCTTCGGGGTAGATGCCGGCCCGCAGTGCGGCGGACATCGTGCCGCCGACGAGCCGGTCGATCACCGCCTCGGTGCCGGTGAGCTCGCGGCTCACGTAGTGGCCGACCAGCAAAGGCTCGGCCACGAAGCTGAGGTTGCCGTTGAGCACGCCGATCGATAGCTGGATGCCTCCGCCCGGCACCGACGCCGCCGCTGCCCCGCGGCCGCCGCCGGTGCGGAACACCGAAGGCATCGACTCGGCCGGCCGTGCGGCCTGGCGCAGGCGACCGGGGCGGCTGGGGCGCAGGTCCGCCGGCGCTTGCGCGGCGGCGCCACCGCGCCGCACCGCCACGGCCCGCAGCTTCTGCGTGCCGCCGCCCTGCAGCAGCTCGAGGTAGGCATCGAAGGCGCTCTTCTCGCTCGGCAGGCTGCCGTGCTCGGCATCGACCTCCCAGGCCTTCACGCCGGGCAGCAGCGCGCTCGCGCGCGGGGCGCGGCCGTCGCCGTCGCTGGCGTCGAGGTAGACGAAGCCCTTGTCCGGCGTGGCCTGGAAGGCCACCGGCGTGGCCTCGGCCCGGCCGAGCACGACGGCCAGCCGGTCGGCCCACTTCGCCAGGTCCTCGTCGCGCTGCTGGTCGAGCCGGCGGCGCAGCGCCACGGCCCGGTCGAGCACGCGCTGCGGCGGCACGCCCCAGCGGTCGGCCGCTTCCATCGCCTCGCCGGCGTAGCGGTGCCACCAGTTGGCCTCTTGCGTGCGCGCGAGGTCGTCGTCGGCAAGCTTGCGCCACGTCGCCTCCTGGTCGAGGCCAAGCGCCGGGTCGAGCAGGCCGGCCTGCAGCTGGATGAAGCCCGGCATCTCGGCCATCAGCTGGCGCGCCTTCGCGTCGCGCATCGGCGAGCCGAAGGCGGCAAGCACGTTGCCGAAGGTGTCGTCGCCCGACAGCACCTGCATCGGCGCGTAGCTGCCGCCGTTGGGCGTGCCGAGCATGACGAGGCGCGCCCCGGGGTGCGCCATCAGCCGCTCCCAGGTGGCCGGGGCCTCCAGCTGCATCGTGCGTGCGACGATGCCGCCCATCGAGTGCGCGAGCAGGCGCACCGGCTGGCCGGTCGCCTGCCGCGCGTCGAGCGCGGCGTCCACCGCCTGCGCCAGCCGCGCGGCTTCCTCCTCGATCGGCCGCCGCCAGTCGAAGGCGAACTCGATCACCTCGTGCGTCGCCTCGAGGTGCTCGATCAGGCGGTCGTAGACGAGGCCGACGGCGCCGTCGGGCAGCACGCCGTCGGCCCCTTGCGGCTTGTAGGCGAGGCGGTCGAGGCCGCCGATCAGGCGCAGCGCGAGCCAGATGCGGTCTTCGCCCTGCTTGAGGTTGCTGCCGAGGATGCCCGGCAGCACGAAGACGGCGGGCTTGCCGGGGTCGCGCTCGCGGCGGGCCGCGCGCAGGCCCGCCGCATCCTTGCCGGCCCACGACAGCGGGCCGATGGTGCGGAAGCCCTCGGGCGCTTTCGGCTGCACGAGCGCCTCGACCACCGCGTCGACGGTGAGGCGGTTGGCGAAGTAGGCGAAGTGCGTCGTGCGGCCGCCCTGGTCGAGCACGAAGCGGGCACCGCCGGCACGCGGGGCGCCGGCGTACATCGAACGCGTCTGCACGACGAGGTCGCTGTCGGTCCAGTAGAACGCGTCGGCCAGCAGCGTCTTGACCCAGCTGCCGACCGAGTCGCCCTCGAGGTCGCCAGCGACGACGAGCAGCTCGCCGGCGATCTCGGTGCGCGCGCCGTTGAGCCAGTCGAGCAGCGGCGTGTCGGGGATCATCGCCGCGAGGCCGGGGATCTCGTCGGGGCGCGCGCGCCGGCGCGCCACCTCGGCCAGCAGGTCGACGAAGGTGCCGGCCAGCGGCCCGCCGGCCCAGTCCGCCGCCCACTTGAGCACGGAGAGGTAGGCGTCGAGCCGCTTCGAGGCGAGCAGCGTGCCGCGCGCCGGGCAGGCCACGCGCACGATGCGTTCGACGACGATCTTGCGCCTGGCCATCTCGCGCGCCAGCGCCTGCAGGTCGGCGCGGTGCGCGGCGAACCCGGCGCCGGCGAAGAGCGCGCTTTCCGCCGCGCTCACCGCGCGCTGGTGCGCCATCACCGCCAGCACCTCGCCGACGAGCCCGCCGCGCGAGTGCGTCACCAGGTGCAGGCGGCTGCCGGCCGGCAGGGCGCGCACCAGCTCCAGCGCGTTGGCCAGCGGGCTCTTGCCGAGCGTCTCGTGCTCGAGCGCGAAGACGCGGCCGCCGTAGTGGTCGAACAGCCGCCGCACCTGCTGCGGATGCAGCTTCCACAGCTTGCCGAAGGTGCCGGCCGTCTCCGAGAAGGTGCCGTGGATGAAGACGAGCAGCGGGCCCGCCGCGGCCGTGGCGGCGTCGAGCGAGGCGACGCGCTGGCCGCTGCCCTTGAGCTTGTCGAGGAGCCCGGGGCGTAACGCATAGAGGCCCGCCTCGACCTGCGCGTCCACGCGCTGTACCACCTGGCTGGCGGCGAAGTCGACGACCTTGTCCTTGCCGAGCCCGGTGAGCACCTCGAAGGCACCGAGCAGCACGTCGCCGAGGCCGCGTGTGAGTGGTGACGCCTGCTCCAGGCCACGCCAGCGCAGCTGTGCGCTGACCTCGACCTCGTCTGCAGGAAGCTCGGCCGGCGCGCCGCGCCGGCTGCCTGCGCCCGCTGCCGCGCTCTGCGCCAGCATCAGGTCGCGCGCGTTGGCCGGGTGCAGCAGCAGCACCGGGCCGTTGGCGATGTGCAGCGCGACGATGTCTTCACCGGGCACCGCCGTCAGGCGCTGCGGGACGCCGGCGGCGCGCTGCGTCGCCAGGCGCACCGCGCCCTTGACGCGCCCGGGCAGCCAGCGTCCTCCCCCGGCCGCGGCGCCGGCCGCGCCGCGTGCCGCGCCGTCCAGGAGCCCACCGCCCGCGGGCAGGTCCACGCCGCCTTCGACGGGCTGGCCCGGCACGATGAAGGTGATCGGGCGCGAATCGTTGCTGGTGGCCATGCCTGTCTCCTGCCCTCGTTCTTGCGGCAGCGCCGAGCATCGCCACGGTGGCGCCGGCGATCAAGGGCCGCAGCGTCGTCGTCGTACGCCGAGCTAGGGATCCGGGCGCCTGCTGGCGGTCCGCCTCGAGACCGGCTTCATTCGGACGCGAGGCCCATCAACTGCCCGGCGCGGATGTCGGCGAAGGTCAGGCGCCGCACGGACACCGGGGCCACGCCGCCGAGCAGGCCCAGCTTGGCGGCCGCGGCGTAGCTGAGGTCGATGACGCGGCCCTTGGCGAACGGCCCGCGGTCGTTGATGCGCACGATGATCTCGCGGCCGTTGGCCGGGTTGCGCACACGTGCATAGCTCGGGATCGGCAGCGTGCGATGCGCCGCCGTCATGGCGAACATGTCGTAGGGCTCGCCGCTGGACGTGGGGCGGCCGTGGAACTTGCGGCCGTACCACGACGCGAGGCCCGTCTCGGCGAACGGCGTGTCGGTGGTCAGCGGTACGTAGGTGCGCCCGCCGATCGAGTACGGGCGGTTTGGTCCGCCGGCGCGGATGGGCTCGACGCGCGGCACGGCGTCGGGCGTGCGCTCGATGCCGGGGGGCGGGTCCTCCGGCGGGCCGTCGACGGGCGCCGAGGCGCAACCGGCGAGCAGGGTGACGAGCCCGACGAGGCCGGCGAATGCGGCCGCCGCCACCTCGGACGCCGATGCGAGGGCAAGGCGCATGTGTGCTCGGCAGTGTATCGGCGGGGTGGCCGTGAAACGGCACGTGACGCATCTCACGCGGAAACGGCGTCGGGCCGCTTTACAGCGACGGCGGTCGGCATGCCGCCGGCCATCCGCGCTTCAATGCAGCCCCAACGGCGACAACCACTTGCCGGCGCTGGCGCGAACCCTGCTTGTGCTTGGCACGTCCTTTCGAGCCTCTCGCATGAACCTCAAGCGCACCCTTGCCTCCGCCCTCGTCGCTGGAGCCGCCGGCCTCGCGGCGGCGCCTTCGCAAGCGGCGTTCACGTTCGACTCGGTGGGTGATTCCATCACCACCCTCTATGAGTACGCCTATGCGCCCGGCACCTTCCTGAGTGCACAGGTCACCTACACGCTGATGAGCTTCTCGGGATCGACCGCCACCTTCTCGGTGGGTGTGGCCAACACCACCACCGCGGCCCAGGACGGGTTGAACCGCCTGACGTCCTTCGGCGTCGGGGTCATCACGCCCGACCTGACCGGTGCGCTGGTCGACAACAGCAGCATCTTCAACGTGATGGACGGCGGCAACGTGCCCAGCGGCGTCGGCTGGGTGGACTTCTGCGCCAGTTCGGGCCCGAACTGCTCCGGCGGCAGCTCCGGCGGCCTGTACGAGAGCCAGAGCCACACGTTCAACATGACGCTCAGCTTCGCGTCGTCGGTGTCGGGCGGCGTCGTCTTCGACGAGCCCTTCTACGTGCGCTACCAGTCGGTGGGCGCCGGCAGCGAAGGTTCCATCGCGTTCGAAGGCTGCGTATCGGGCACGCCGGGTTGCGGCGGCCAGATCCCCGAACCCGGCTCGCTGGCGCTGGCGAGCCTGGCCCTCATGGGCCTGGGCGTGGGCCTTCGCCGCAGGCGGCGCTGACGCGCTGACGCGCAGACACGCTGCGACTCGCTCGGCCTGCGCCGCGCGGCCGGTTGGCCGGGCTCGACGCGGGCCGTTTCAGGCCTTCTGCACGCTTGCCGCGACCGCGTCGGCTGTCGCCCGCGGAAGGCGCATCGCCTTGCGGCAACATGCTTCGCCCCATGCGAAGCTGCCGACTCCACCTCTTGCCCGACTTGCCTCGTCGAGCGTGGCCCGCCGCCCGCCCGAACTGGCAAGTCCGCGTCGGGCTCGCCCTGCTGGCTGCGGTCCTCGTCTCCTGCGGGGCGTCGCAGGAGACAAGGCGGCTGGCTTCGGTCGAGCAGCGGCTCGCTGCCGATGACGTCGACGGCGCGCTGATCGAAGCACGCAGCGCCGTCCAGGCGGAAGACAAGTCCGGCCCGGCGCGCCTGCTGCTGGCCAGGGTGCTGCTGGCCAAGGGGGACTTGAACGGCGCCGAGATCGAGATCGACCGCGCGGCGCGGCTCGGCGCCGCGCCTGCGCAGCTGGCGCCGGCGCGAGCGCAGCTGCTGCTTGGGCGGCGCCAGCCGGCCGAGGTCGTGCGCCAGTTCAAGGCCGGCAGCTTCGATGGCGAGAAGGTGGCGCCGGAACTGCGCCTGCATCTCGCGCAGGCGCACCGGGAGCTCGGCGAGCTCGACGCCGCGCAGGCCGAGCTCGCGCAGGTGCTGGCCGCTTCGCCGACCCACGCGCCGGCGCTGGTGCTGAGAGCCCGCCTTGCCGCTGAGCGCGGCGACAGTGAAGGCGCGCGGCGCCTGGCCGAACAGGTGCTCGTGCTGCATCCCGACAATGCGCCCGCCTGGGTGCTGAAGGGCGACGTGCTGGCCCGCCTCGCCAACGACGCCGCCGGCGCGTTGCAGGCCTACCGCAAGGCGTCCGAGTTGCGGCCCGGCCTCGTGGTGGCGTACTCGGGGGCGATCGAGCTGCTGCTGCGTCGTGGCGAGGTCGCCGCGGCGGCCGAGGCTGTGCAGGCCATGGCGCGGGCGTTGCCGAACAACGGCACGGCCATGTACTACCAGGCCGTCGTGGCGTTCCTGCAGGGGCAGTACGTGCGGGCGCGCGAGTTCAGCTACCGCCTCTTGCGCGGGGCACCGGACCAGCTTGCGATCGTCTACCTGGCCGGGGTCGTGCACGCGCGGCTGGGCGAGACGCATCAGGCGATGGCCCAACTGACGCGCGCCGTCCTGCTGGCACCCGCCGCGCACGAGCCGCGTCGCGAGCTGGCCGCCGTGCAGGCACGCGCCGGCATGCCGCGCGACGCGCTGGACACCCTGCGTCCGGTGCTCGCCGCCGACTCGAAGGACCCCAGCGTGTGGACGACTGCCGGGCGTGCCCATCTCGAGCTGGGCGACTTCGCCGCGGGAGACGCGGCCTTCGCGCGCGCGGGCCGACTGGCACCTGGTGCGGGTGCCGTGCGCTTGGAGATCGGCCGCTCGCTGATCGCGCAAGGGGAGGTCGACCTCGGCCTGCGCGAGCTGCAGGTGGCCGGCCAAAGCGAAGATGCGGCGGTCGAGGCCATGCTCGAGCAGGTGGCCGTGCACATGCGGCGCGGCGATGCCGCCGCCGCACTGAAGGCGGCCGCGACCCTGGCACAGCGGCGCCCCGATGCGGCCGTGCCGCACCACGTGCGCGGGCGCATCCTGCAGGCGCGCGGCGACCGCGCCGGCGCGCGCGCCGCCTACGAGGTGGCGCTGACCAGGGAGCCGCGCCACCTCGCGGCGGTGTCGAGCCTGGCCGAGCTCGACCTCGCCGAGGATCGCCCCGCCGAGGCGCGGCGCCGCTACGAGGCGCTGCTGAAGCTCGAGCCGCGCTCGGCGCCGGCGATGATGGCGCTGGCGGTCATCACGCGTCGCGAAGGTGCCAGCCGTGCCGACGCGGCGCGCTGGGTCGATCGTGCGGTGGCCGCATCGCCGGCGGACGCCGCCATCTGGCGCCAGGCGATCGCCCTGCACCGCAAGGACAGCGACGAGGTCGCGGCGCTGGCGCGTGCTCAGGCGGCGCTCGTCGCGCTGCCCGACCACCCGGAGATCCTGGCGGACCTCGCTGCCGTGCAGCTCGCCGGCGGCGAGAGGCGGCAGGCCGTGACGCACCTGCTGCGCCTGGTGCACCTGCTGCCCAACTCGGCCGATGCGCACCTGCGCCTGGCCGAGGCGCAGCTGGCGGCCGGCGACCGCGCCGCTGCCAGTGACCACGTGCTGCGGGCCTACAAGCTGGCGCCGATGTGGCCGCCGGCCGTGCGCGCCGCGGTGCGCATCGCCGCGCTCGAAGGCGACGCCCGCAAGGTGGCCTCGATCGCCGAGCGCACACGCACGCAGGCACCGGGCGAGGCGCTCGGGTGGCTGGTCCAGGCGGAGTACGAGATGGCCCGCGGCCAGTGGCCGCGCGCCGTGGCGCTGCTGCGCGAGGCCCATGCGGTGCAGCCGGGCACTCCCACCGCCGTTGCCCTGCACCGCGCGTTGGTGCGTCCGGAGGGCGCCAAGGCATCCGCGGCGGCCGGTGGTCCCGCGGCGCGCGAGCTCGAGGCCGCCTGGCTGAAGTCGCATCCCGGTGATGTCGTCTTCCTCGCCTACCTCGGGCGGGGCGCGGCCTCGCGGGGCGACTACGCACAGGCGGTGGCCCGTCTGCGCCAGGCCCATGCCGCCGACCCGCGCGACGCCGCGCTGCTGAACGACCTCGCCTACGCACAGGTGATGGCCCGCGACCCGCAGGCGCTGGCCACGGCCGAGCGGGCGCGCCGGCTCGCGCCCTATCTGCCTGCGGTGCTCGACACGCTTGCCGCGGCGCTGGCCGCCGGCGGCCAGGTGGGGCCGGCGATCGCGCGGCAGACGGAGGCCTTGGCGCTGGTGCCGAAGTCCGTGCCCATGCGGGTGCGCCTGGCCCAGCTCTATGCCGATGCCGGCCAGGCAGCCAAGGCGCGCGAGGAAGCGCAGCGCGTGCTGGCGATGCAGCCGCGCGAGCCGGAGCGCGCGGCGGCGCAGCAAGTGCTGGCCCGCATCGGCGGCTGAGCCCGGCGCGGACTCGCGCTGCCCATAATTCCCCGATGGCCCCGTCGGCGCTGGCGCGCCCGCGCTTCGCGCTCTACCTCGACCTGATCCGCTGGGACCGCCCGGCCGGCTGGCTGCTGCTGCTGTGGCCCACGCTCTCGGCGCTGTGGATCGCCGCCGACGGTTGGCCGGGCTGGCACCTCTTCGTCGTCTTCGTCGCCGGGACGGTGCTGATGCGCAGCGCCGGCTGCTGCGTCAACGACGTGGCCGACCGCGAGTTCGACCGGCACGTCAAGCGCACCGCGCAGCGGCCGGTGACGAGCGGCGCCGTCACCGTGCGCGAGGCGCTCGTGCTCGGCGCCGGCCTGGCGCTGGCCGCCTTCGCGCTGGTGCTGACCACCAACCCGGCGGCCATCCTGCTCAGCTTCGCGGCGCTGGCCGTCACGCTGGCCTACCCTTACGCCAAGCGTTTCGTGTCGATGCCGCAGGCGGTGCTCGGCGTGGCGTTCAGCTTCGGCATCCCGATGGCCTTCGCCGCGGCACTCGGCGGCAGCGAGTGGCGGCTCGCCGCCGTCGCCGAGGCCGTGCCGCCGCATGCCTGGTGGCTGCTCGGCGCCAACCTGTTCTGGGTGCTCGCCTACGACACCGAGTACGCGATGGTCGACCGCGACGACGACCTGCGCATCGGCATGAAGACTTCGGCCATCACGCTCGGCCGCTTCGACGTGGCGGCGGTGATGGCCTTCTACGGCATCCACCTGGCGGGCTGGGCGGCGCTGGGCCGCCTGCTCGGGCTGGGCGGCTGGTTCCTCGCCGGCATCGCCGCGGCGGCGGCGCAGGCGGCCTGGCACTACACGCTGATCCGCGGCCGCACGCGCGAGGGCTGCTTCAAGGCCTTCCGCCTGAACCACTGGCTCGGCTTCGCGATCTTCGCGGGCACGGCGCTCGACCTGGCCCTGCGGTAGCGGGCGAGCCGCCGCGCCTCGGGCGGTCGTTCAGGGCGGTCGTTCAGGCACGGCCGAACTCGTCGCCCATCTCCTGCGCCCGGCGCTCGGCGGCGCGCAGCGCCTTCACGAACGCGGCCTTCACGCCGTCGGCATCGAGCGACGTGATGGCGGCATGGGTCGTGCCGCCCTTCGAAGTGACCTGCGCGCGCAGGGCCTGCGGCGGCTCGCTCGAGCGGCGGGCCAGCTCGGCCGCGCCGTCGAAGGTGGCGATGGCGAGCTGGCGCGCCTGCGCCGCGGCCAGGCCCATCTGCACGCCCGCCTCCATCATCGCCTCGAGCAGGTAGAAGACGTAGGCTGGGCCCGATCCCGACAGCGCCGTCACGGCGTCGAGGTCGCGCTCGTGCGGCAGCCACAGCGTCGCGCCGGTGGGCGCGAGCAGGGCCTCGACGCGGGCACGCTGCTCGGGGCGCACGGCCGGCGTGGCATGCAGGCCGGCGATGCCGCGGCCGATCAGGGCGGGCGTGTTGGGCATGGCGCGCACCACGGCGGCCTCGGCCTCGTCGAGGCCAAGGGCACGGGCGATGGCCGCGCTGCGGATGCCGGCCATCACCGACAGCTGCAACGCCCCGCGCACGAACGCGGCGCAAGGGGCCACGGCCTCGGCGAACGACTGCGGCTTGACCGCCCACACCACGGTGCCGGCCGCCGCCAGGCGGGCATCGGCTGCCGCCAGGGCCGCGACGCCGAAGTTGCGCGCGAGCTTGTCGCGCTGCTCGGCCAGCGGGTCGACGACGATGACGCGGGCACGCGCGTCGGAGCCGCGTTCGGCGGCGAGCAGGCCGCCGATCAGCGCCGAGGCCATGTGGCCACCGCCGACGAAGGCCACGGTGTCGTCGCGGCGCGCGGGCAGCGGACCCGCCGCGGGCGGGGCCGGACGTTCTGGCGCGGGCATGCGGGCAGTGTAGCCAGCCCATGCAAACGCGGCATGGCAGCACGGCTGCGGCGTACCCACAAGCGGCCGGCGCGCCGCTACAGTGCCCGCCTCGCGGCGACAACGCGCGCCCGGCGCGTGCAGGCACGACGGCCGTCAGGCGTGCGCGCAGTCGCCCATCCCGCGCGCGGCGATCCCGTGGGGCGGGCCGAGACCCCGTCACGCACCACCGTCAGACGACCACCACCAAAGGCCCACACGATGAGCTCGAGCCACCTCTCCTACGTCCAACCCACGCCCGAAAGTCCCTGGGGCACCTACCTCGAGCAGGTCGAGCGCGTCGTGCCGTATCTCGGCCCGCTGGCGCGCTGGGCCGAAACGCTGCGCCGCCCGAAGCGCAGCCTGATCGTCGACGTGCCGATCGAGATGGACGACGGCAGCATCGGTCACTACGAGGGTTTCCGCGTGCAGCACAGCCTGACGCGCGGCCCGGGCAAGGGCGGCGTGCGCTACCACCCCGACGTCACGCTCGAGGAGGTGATGGCGCTGGCGGCGTGGATGAGCATCAAGAACGCCGCCGTCGGCCTGCCGTACGGCGGCGCGAAGGGCGGCATCCGTGTCGACCCGAAGAAGCTGTCGCAGAAGGAGCTGGAGAAGCTGACGCGCCGCTACACGAGCGAGATCGGCATCATCATCGGCCCGAACCAGGACATCCCCGCGCCGGACGTGAACACGAACGCGCAGATCATGGCCTGGATGATGGATACGTATTCGATGAACGTCGGCGCCACCGCCACCGGCGTCGTCACCGGCAAGCCG
Organism: Rubrivivax sp.; assembly: GCA_026125665.1. Classification (GTDB taxonomy): domain Bacteria; phylum Pseudomonadota; class Gammaproteobacteria; order Burkholderiales; family Burkholderiaceae_C; genus Rubrivivax. The sequence continues at coordinate 6,282 of JAHCKS010000043.1, read as the reverse complement.
ATCCACCTCGGCGGCAGCCTCGGCCGCGTCAAGGCCACCGGGCGCGGGGTCTTCGTTACCGGGCGCGAGGCCGCCCGGCGCCTGAACCTGAAGCTCGAAGGGGCGCGCGTCGCGGTGCAGGGCTTCGGCAACGTCGGCAGCTCCGCCGCCGAGCTGTTCCACCAGGCCGGCAGCCGCATCGTCGCCGCGCAGGACCACAGCTGCACGATCCACAACGCCGGCGGCCTCGACCTCGCCGAGCTGATGCCGCACATCCGCGCCACCGGCGCGCTCGCGGGCTTCAAGGGGGCCGAGACGATCGGCGCCGAGGAGTTCTGGAACCTGGAGACCGACATCGTCATCCCGGCCGCGCTGGAGGGGCAGATCGACGTGGCGCGCGCGAAGAAGCTGAAGACGAAGCTCGTGCTCGAAGGCGCCAACGGTCCCACGCACACGGCCGCCGACGACATCCTCGCCGAGCGCGGCATCCTCGTCGTGCCCGACGTCATCTGCAACGCCGGCGGCGTGACGGTGAGCTACTTCGAGTGGGTGCAGGACTTCAGCTCGTTCTTCTGGACCGAGGACGAGATCAACGTGCGCCTGGACAAGATCATGGTCGACGCGCTGCGCAAGATCTGGGACACGGCCGACCGCCACAAGATCACGCTGCGCACCGCCACCTTCGCGGTGGCGTGCGAGCGCATCCTCGCGGCGCGCGAGGAGCGCGGGCTGTATCCCTGAGGAGGTCGGCAACCCTCGCCCCGGCCGGCCGCGACCAGGGCCGCCGGCCCGCGTCAGGAACTGCTGCTCGCGTGGGATCACCGCATCGTCAGCCAGAGCATCCTCACCGGCAGCCCGTTCGAGGCCTTCATGGTTCAAAAGGGCGTGGACGTCACCACCACCGAGGGCATGCGCGAGCCCTGGGCCAACGCGGTGGCGCGGCTCACCGGCAAGCGACACCGGGCGCTGCCGTTCGCAGCCTGACCGTGGCCTGATCTCCGCGCGCCGGGGCTCTTGGCGCCGGCAGCCGTTGCACCGCGGCGGCTCGCCCCAAAATGCGATCCATGAGCGCTTCGAACCCCCGCAACCCCTTCGCCGCCTACGACCCCTACACCGCCGGCAGCCAGCCACCGGGCGGCGTTGCCGCTGCCTCGGCCGCACCGGCCGGCCATGGCGCCCCGGCCGCCTTGGGGCCGGGGGGCGCCGCTGCCCCGCCCGCGCCCGAGGAGCTCGTCTTCGACGTCACCGAAGCCGACTTCGAGGCGCGCGTGCTCGAGACTTCGCTCGACGTGCCGGTGCTGCTCGACTGCTGGGCGCCGTGGTGCGGCCCGTGCCGCTCGCTCGGGCCGGTGCTCGAGAAGGTGGTCAAGGGCCTCGGCGGCCGCGTGCTGCTGGCCAAGATCAACACCGACGAGGCGCCCAACATCTCGGCGGCGCTGCGCATCCGCTCGATCCCGCTCGTCGTGCTGTTCATCGGCGGTCGGCCGGTGGACCAGTTCGTCGGCGCGCTGCCCGAGGGGCAGATCCGGCAGTTCCTCGACAAGCACCTGGCGCAGCTCGGCCCACCCGGCTCGCCGCTGGAAGACCTGCGCAAGGCCGCCGCCGAGGCCACCGACCCGGCCGAGGCCGAGGCGCTGCTGCAGGAGGCACTGGCGGCGGAACCGGGGCACGCGCCGACGCAGATGGACCTGGCCGAGCGCTGGATCGCCCGCGGCGAGCTCGACGCCGCCGCCAAGCTGCTCGAACGCGTTCCCGCAGACGCGCGCGGCGACCGGCAGCCGGCGCTGCTCAAGCGCATCCAGCTGGCGCGGAACAAGCCGCCGGGCAGCGCCAAGGAGTTCGAGGCGCGCATCGCCGCCAATGCCAGGGACTTCGAGGCCCGTTTCGGCCTCGCCGCGCTGCTCGTGCACGGCGGCGACTTCAACGCCGCCTTCGACCAGCTCCTCGAGGTGGTGCTGCGCGACAAGAGCACCGAGCCCGAAGGCTGGCGCGAGCGTGCCCGCAAGCAGCTCGTCGAGTGGTTCGGCGTCTGCCCCGACGCCGAGGCCGTCAGCCGCGGCCGGCGCTACCTGGGCATGTACCTGAACTAGGGCCTGTTCACACTACGAATGCCAGTGCGAACGGGTCTGGCAGCGCGCAGGGCAAGGCGCGCCACGACGCCTAGGCCCTAGGCGCCTCCAGGGCGCCTGCGTCGCGGGCGCCGTTCCGACCCGGCATCCGTCCCGCGCCGCGCCGCCGCAGCGGACCTCGCCGCCGTCGCCCGGCCGCCGTCGCCGTGCGAGCCGCCGGGCATGCCCCGGCGGGCCATGGCATGGCCCGCCCCGATGGCCCGTCGCGCCGGCTCCGATGGCTCCATGAGGCGATGCCCGGCCGCGCCCGGGTCGGCACGATGACCCCCGTCGTCATCACGCCTCGACCGGAGCCGCCGCCATGCCAGACCGAAACCTTCCCGTCATCGCCGTGCTCGGTGCCACCGGGGCCCAGGGTGGCGCGGTCGCCCGCGCGTTGCTCGAGAGCGGCCGATTCGCCGTCCGTGCGCTGACGCGCCGGCCGCACTCGGCCGCCGCGCAGGCGTTGCGCCGCGCCGGCGCCGAGGTGGTGCAGGCCGACCTGGACCGGCCGGCGACGCTGCCGCCCGTCTTCACCGGCGTGCAGGGCCTCTTCGCCGTCACTTCGTACTGGGAGCACCATTCACCCGAGGTCGAGTTGCGGCAGGCCGAGCACATCGCCGAAGCGGCGCTCGCCGCGCGGGTGCCGCATGTCGTGTGGTCGACGCAGGAGGACACAAGGCGCTGGGTGCCGCTGGAAGACGAGCACCTGCCCACGCTGCGCGGCCGCTGGAAGGTGCCGCCCTTCGATGCCAAGGGCGCCGCCGACTGCCAGTTCCGCCGCCGCGGCGTGCCCACCACGCTGCTCGTGCCTTCGTTCTTCTGGGAGAACCTGCTGCTCCTGGGCATGCAGCCACAGCGCGCCGCCAGCGGCCGGCTCGTGTTCCCCTTGCCGATGGGCAACCGGCCGCTGCCGGGCATGTCCGTCACCGACGTCGGGCCGATCGTGCTGGCGCTGTTCGACAACCCGCAGCGCTGGATCGGCCGGCGCCTCGGCGTGGCCGGCGCCTACCTCGACGGCGCGCGGATGGCCGCGGCGCTGGCGCGTGCGCTCGGCGAGCCGGTGCAGCACCGCTCGCCCGCCTTCGCCGAGGTGGCGGCGCTGCCGCTGCCCGGCGCGGCCGAACTGGCCAACATGTTCCAGTTCCTGCACGACTTCAACGAGGAGGTGCTGGCGATGCGGCCGATCACCACGGCACGCGAGCTGCACCCCGGCCTGCTCGGCTTCGACGCCTGGCTGGCGATGAACGTGCACCGCCTGCCGATCGAGCGGCGCGCCGCGGCCTACGAGGCCGGGCTGCTCGTGCACTGAGCCGCTCGGCGGGTGCGGAGGCGGGACGATGGGCGCCGGGGTGCGTCGAGCGCTGGCTTGCCTGCTCGCGGTGTTCGCGACGCTGGCGGCGCAGGCCCAGCCGGCGCGGCTGAGCGACACCGGTCTGTTCGCGTCGGCGCGGGCGCAGGCCGGCGTGCCGGCGGGCGGGGCCGAGCGCGCCGCGCCGCCGCAACCGGCGGCCGACCTCATCGCCTTCACGCCGCAGTACCCGCTGTGGTCCGACGGCGCCACGAAGCGGCGCTGGCTGCGCCTGCCGCCCGGCGCGGCGATCGACGCCCGTGACGTCGATGCTTGGCGCTTTCCGCGCGGCACGCAGCTGTGGAAGGAATTCGCCGTCGACGGCCGCCCGGTGGAGACGCGCTACATCGAGCATCGGCGCGACGGCCGCTGGATCTTCGCGACCTACGCCTGGAACGCCGACGGCACCGACGCCGACCTCGTGCCGGCCGCCGGCGACGCGGCTTGGCCGGTGGCCGGCGCGCCAGGCGGCCGCTACGCGCTGCCGTCGGTGGCCGATTGCCACGCCTGCCACGAGAGCGCCGCCGTGCCGGTGCTCGGCTTTGCAGCGCTGCAGCTCTCGCCGGCCCGTGCCGAGGCCGAGCCGGGAGCCGGCACCGCCGCGGGCATCGACCTGCGCCAGCTCGTGGAGACCCGTCGCCTGCGCGGCCTGCCACCGCGGCTGCTGGCGACGCCGCCGCGCATCGCTGCCGACTCGCTGACCGAACGCGCCGCGCTCGGCTACCTGCACGCCAACTGCGGCCACTGCCACAACCGCAGCGGCAACCAGGTCCCGCTCAAGCTGACCCTGGCGCAGCGCGTGGCGGACCTGCAGGCCAGCCGCGCCGAGGTGCTGGCGTCGACGCTGAACGCGACGAGCCGCTTCCGCACGCCCGGCGCCAGCGGGGCGCACGACGCGATCGTCACCCCCGGCGACCCGGCGCGCAGCCTGCTCGTGCAACGCATGGCCTCGCGCGAGCCGCGGCTGCAGATGCCGCCGCTCGGCACCCAGGTGCCCGACGCCGACGGCCTGGCGCTGGTGCGCCGCTGGATCGCCCAGGACCCGCTGGTCGCGATGCACCCCGTTTCCCGCCCACCCCCGCCCCCTGTAGACCACGAAAGGAGAGCCCGACCATGAACCGTTCCATCCGACCCCTTGCCGCCCGCCCGGCGGCCGCCGTTTCGTACGTGGCCGTGGCTGCTGCGTTCGGCCTCGTGTTCGCGCAGGCGGCGCAGGCCGCCGACGCCGCGCCGACGCAGGTGGCTGCGGCCGCCGCCACGGCCAAGCCGCCGGCCAAGCCGACGAAGGCACCGTCTGCCCAGGCCGCGCGCGGCAAGTACCTCGTGAGCACCGCCGGCTGCCACGACTGCCACACGCCGTGGCACATGGGGCCCAAGGGGCCCGAGCCCGACATGAGCCGTGCGCTCTCCGGCCACCCCGAGCAGCTGCAGATGCCGCCGGCTCCGACGCTGCCCGAAGGACCGTGGCTCGTCGTCACCGGCGTGACCAACACGGCCTTCGCCGGCCCGTGGGGCGTGAGCTTCACGGCCAACCTCACGCCCGATGCGGAAACCGGGCTCGGCGACTGGACGCTGCGCGACTTCATGCAGACCATCCGCACGGGCAGGCACATGGGTCGTGGCCGCGAGGTGCTGCCGCCGATGCCGATCGCCGTGTACAACCACTTCACCGATGCCGACCTGGCGTCGATCTATGCCTATCTGCGCACGATCCCGCCGGTGAAGAACCGCGTGCCCGAGCCGCGGCCGCCCGCGACGCGCTGAGCGCGTCGCGTGGCGGGACGACGCGCCGAGCGCATGCCTCGCCGCGAGGCACGACGACGACCGGTCGGCTTCAGCCGCGTACGCCGAAGATCGCGCTGCCCACGCGCACGAGCGTCGCGCCTTCGGCCACCGCGGCCTCGAGGTCGGAGCTCATGCCCATCGACAGCGTGTCCAGGGCGTGGCCCTGCGCGCGCAGCGCGTCGAACATCTCGCGCAGCTGCCGGTGCGGCCGGCGCTGCGCAGCTTCACCTCGCGCCGGCTCCGGGATCGACATCAATCCGCGCAACCGCACGCGCCCGCGCGGCAGCGCCGCCACCGCGGCCGCGAGCCAAGGGAGCTCGGCCGGCGCGACACCACTCTTGGTGGCTTCGCCGCTCACATTCACTTGCAGGCACAGGTTGAGCGGCGGCAGGCCCGGCGGCCGCTGCGCCGCCAGGCGCTCGGCCACCTTCAGGCGGTCCACCGTATGCACCCAGTCGAAAGCCTCGGCCACCGGACGCGTCTTGTTGCTCTGCAGGGGCCCGATGAGATGCCACTCGAGCGTGCCGCGCAGGTCCGCGAGCGCGTCCATCTTGGCCAGCGCTTCCTGCACGTAGTTCTCGCCGAACGCCCGGGCGCCGGCACCGAACGCCTCGCGCACCGCATCGGCACCGAAGGTCTTGCTCACCACGAGCAGCGTGACGGTGTTGGCATCGCGTGAAGCCGCCGCGCATGCCGCGGCGATGCGCCGCTTCACTTCTTGCAGGTTGCTTCCGATGCTGCCCATAATCCTTCGAAGCTTACCGGCTGCCGCCCCTGCGGAAGTTCCCCTCGGGCGCTCGGCAGCCGCAACTCCCCGCGCATGGACATCACCCAGCTGCTGGCCTTCTCGGTCAAGAACAAGGCCTCGGACCTTCACCTCTCGGCGGGGCTGCCGCCGATGATCCGCGTGCACGGCGACGTGCGCCGCATCAACGTCGAAGCGCTGGACCACAAGGCGGTGCACGCCATGGTCTACGACATCATGAACGATGCGCAGCGCAAGCACTACGAGGACACGCTCGAGTGCGACTTCAGCTTCGAGATCCAGGGCCTGGCGCG
>JAHCKS010000042.1 GCA_026125665.1 Rubrivivax sp. | reverse complement strand
ACGCCTCCCCCTGCGAACGCCAGCTCTTCGAGCACTCACGAATCGCCCCTCACACCCCGAGATACGCTCGCCGGATCTCGTCGCGCTGCATCAGCTCGTCCGGCGTGCCCTCGGCGACCATGCGCCCCTCCTCGAGCACGTAGGCCCGGTCGGCGACGCGCAGCGCCGTGGAGACGTTCTGTTCCACCAGCAGCACCGAGGTGCCCTCGCGGTGCACGCGCTGGATGGCGGAGAAGAGCTCGCTGACGATGAGCGGCGAGAGACCCAGCGACGGTTCGTCCAGCAGCAGCAGCCGCGGCCGTGCCATCAGTGCGCGGCCAATGGCCACCATCTGCTGCTGGCCGCCGCTGAGCTCGCCGGCCAGCTGGCCGAGCTTCTCCTTCAGCGCCGGGAACAGCGCCAGCACCGCCGCCAGCGACTCGGCACGCCGCACCTTCGCCGCCGGCACGATGCTGCCGATCTCGAGGTTCTCGAGCACGCTCATCGAGCCGAAGAGGCGCCGCCCCTCGGGCACGATGGCGATGCCGGCCTCGCAGAAGCGGTGCGCCGGCAGCCCGGCGATGTCGCGGCCCTCGAAGACGATGCGGCCGCCTGAACCGGGAGTCGCGCGCAGCACGCCGGCCAGCGTGTTGATGAGCGTCGTCTTGCCCGCGCCGTTGGGGCCCACGATGCACAGCAGCTCGCGCTCGCGCAGCGAGAACGTCACGCCCCACAGCGCTGGCGCGGCGCCGTAGGCCACCTGCAGGTCGTGCACCTCAAGCATGGCGCGGCTCCATCGGGCCTGCCGGGCCCTTCGGGCCAGTCGGGCCGCTCGGGCCACTCGGGCCACTCGGGCCGCTCGGGCCGTTCGGTCCGGTGCCGGCAGACGCCGCCGCGCGTGCAGCCGCGGCAGCGGCGCCGTGCGCCGCGGGGGTGGCGCCGGCCGCGCTCGCCGACTGGCCGAGATACGCCTGCATCACCTCGGGCCGCTGCATCACCTCGGCCGGCAGGCCCTCGGCCAGCAGCTCGCCGTGGTCGAAGACGACGACGCGGTCGGTCAGCGCCATCACGGCGCGCATCACGTGCTCGACGAACACCACCGTCGCGCCCTGGTCGCGGATGCGCCGCACCAGCGCCACCGCGTCGTCCATCTCCGAAGGCGTGAGGCCGCACAGCACCTCGTCCAGCAGCACGAGGCGCGGGCCCGACGCGAGCGCGCGCGCGAGTTCCAGGAACTTGCGCTGGTGCAGGTTCAGCTCGTCGGGCAGCGCGTTCGCCTTCTCCTGCAGGCCGGCGAAGGCGAGCCAGGTCATCGCCTCCTGGCGCGCCACCTCGGGGTTCGGCAGCCCGCCGCCGAACATCGCGGCGAGTGCCACGTTGTCGAGCACCGTCTGGTGGCCGAACGGGCGCGGGATCTGGTACGTGCGCGAGAGGCCCGAGCGGGCGATGCGGTGCGCGGCCTGCCCCGCGAGCTCGCGCCCTTCGAAGACGACGCTGCCGCCCGTGGGCACGAAGTGCCCGGTGACGACGTTGATGAAGGTCGACTTGCCCGAGCCGTTGGGGCCGAGCAGGCCGAGGATCTCGCCGCGGCGCACCTCGACATCGACGCCGGCCAGCGCCTTCACGCCGCGGAACGACTTGGCCAGGCCTTTTGCGCGCAGCAGCACCGGGCGTGCTTCGGAGGCGGCTGGAGCGGCGGGCGCGGCCGCCTTCGCAACGGCTGCCGTTGCCGCCGTTGCCGCTGTCGCCGCTGCCTTTGCCGCGGGTTGAGCGGCCGCTGCGGCAGGCACGGCCGGCGCCGCCCGCCACTTCGCGAACAGCCGCTGCAGCCGCGGCAGGATGCCCTCGGGCATGAACAGGATCGCCGCGATGAGGATGCCGCCGACCGCGGCCTTGCCCGCCACCGCCCAGTCGGCGGCGGTAAAGCTGTACAGCAGCAGCGTGATGGCCACCGCGCCGATGGCCGGCCCGGCCCAGTGCCGGCTGCCGCCGAGGATGCTCATCAGCACCACCGTCAGCGGCACGTTGATGGTGAACACCTCGCCCACCGTCACGTAGTTGAGGAAGAGCGAGTGGATGCCGCCGGCCACGCCGGCCAGCGCGCACGAGATGGCGAGCGCCACCAGCTTGTAGCGGTAGGTGGGTACGCCCATCACCTCGGCCGCGTCCTCGTCGTCGTGGATGGCGAAGAGGCCCGCGCCGAGCTTGCTGGCCGCGATGCCCCACGCGACGAGCAGCGTCAGCACCGCCGCGGCCAGCGCCAGCAGATAGAAGGTCGAGGAGGCCGTGGGCCCGATCTTCGGCACTGCCACGCCGGCGAGCGACACGCCGTTGCCGCCGTCGATCGGCGTGTTGACGATGACGGTGCCGAGCACGAAGGTGACAGCGAGCGTCAGCAGCGCGAACACCTCGCCGCGGATGCCCTTGACACGGAAGACGATGGCGCCGACGACGACGCCGAGCACGCAGGCCACCAGCGCCGCGGCCGGCAGCGTCCACAGGAAGGGCCAGTCGAAGCGCGCCATCAGCGTGGCGCTGGCGTAAAGGCCCGCGCCGAAGAAGGCGCCGTGGCCGAACGAGAAGTAGCCGGTGTAGCCCGACAGGATGTTCCAGCTCGTCGCCAGCACGATCCAGTGCAGCACGAGGTACAGCAGCGAGTCGTAGAAGGCCGGCAGCCCCATCACCGGCACGAAGGCAAGCGCGATGCCCGCGCCGAGGATGGCGAGCGGCGTGCGCCGCGCGAGCAGCTTCATGCCGCCCTCCCGGGCCGGAACAGCAGGATGGCGATGAGCAGCGTGAAGCTCACGAGCGGCGCCCACGAAGGCGCCGTCACCGCCATCGTCACCGCCTCGCTGACGCCGATGACGACACCGGCGATCAGCGGCGCGAGCGCGCGGCCGAGCCCGCCCAGCATCACCGCGGCGAACACCACGCCCACCCAGGCGTAGATCTGCGACGGCGCGAGCGTGAAGCCGAGCGCCAGGCACACGCCCGCCACCGAGGCCAGCGCCGAGCAGGTGCCGGCCAGCAGCAGCGCGTTGCGCCGCTCGTGGATGCCGAAGGCGGCGGCGATCGGCGCGTCTTCGGCGCTGGCGCGCAGCGCCTTGCCGAGGTCGGTGTAGCGCAGCACCGCCCACACCGCCAGCGACAGGCCCGCGGCGAAGGCGAGCGTGATGACCTCGGGCAGCGGGATGTACAGCCCCGCCGCCTTCCACACGTGTTCGCCGTAGCTCGACTCGAGCTTGCGGTAGTCGGCGGTCCAGATCGACTGGATGATCGCCTCGACGATGCCGGTGAGGCCGAAGGTCAGCAGCAGCGAGTTGAACGGCGTGATGGCGAAGCGTGCCATCGCCGCCTGCAGCGCCGCGCCGAGCGCGAAGAACGCCGGCACGATGACGAAGAGCGAGAGCAGCGGGTCCACGCCCTTGCTCGCCAGCTGGTAGCAGATGTAGGCGGAAAGGAAGGCGAACGCGAAGTGCGCCAGGTTGATGAGCCTGAGCAGCCCCCACGACAAGCTCAGGCCGAGCCCGAGCAGGCCGTAGAGGGCGCCCACGAACACGCCCGAAAGGATGCTCTGCGCGAGCAGGGTCGCGCTGGGCAGGGTCATGCGCCCGCCTCCCCTTGGCCGGGCGCCATCAATTCGCCTGGATGCTCACGCCCGGCGCCGCGTACGCCTTCGGCCACACCACCTTCCACTGCCCGTTCTGCGCCTGCTTCACGCGCATCAGGTCGTCGCCGTACTGGCCGGGGCCGTTGAAGCGCAGCTTGCCTTGCAGCGTGTCGACCTGGTTCTTGCGCAGCCACTCGGCGATGGCCTTGTCGTCCAGGCTCTTGGTGGCCAGCACGCCGGCCTCGAGGATCTGCCACGCCGTGTAGCTGGCGGCGGCCTGCACCTCCACCGAGATGTCGGGGATCTTCGCCGCCTTGGCGCGCTCGTGGTACAGCGGGATGAACTCGGCCGCGCCCTTGGCACTGGTGAACGGCGGGTGCTCCTCGAAGATCGTCACCGACAGCGCGTTCTTCGCCTCGGGCAGCGTGACCAGCGGGCCCGGCGAGGGGTAGATGTAGAAGTGCTGCGGCGGCTGGTAGTCGATCTTCTTCATCGCGTCCAGCAGCATGTTGCCGTCCAGCCCGATGGCGCCGACCCACACGAAGTCGGGCTTGGCGTCCTTCACGCGGTTGGCAATCGGCCCGAAGTCGCGGTTGCCGAAGTCCCACTCGAGGAACAGCACCTCCGTGAGGCCGCGCTTCTTGATCGCCTCGCGCGCGCCGTTGGAGAGGAACTGGATGGGCGGGAACTTGCTCGTCACGATGGCCACCGTCTTCGGCGGCTTCGGCCCCGCGGCCAGCGCGTCGAACACGGTGTTGGGCACCGTGTTGCCGGGGTCGGCGCCGAGCGACCAGGCCGGGAACGAGTTCTCGTACTTGGCCAGCGACGGGATGCCGAACGTGTGGTGTACGAGCACCTTGCCGTAGCGCTGCGCCACGCCCATGGCCGAGAGGATGCCCGGCGTGGCGTAGGGGCCCATCAGCAGGTCGACCTTGTCGACGGTGACGAGCTGCTCGTAGAGCGTACGTGCCAGGTCGGGTTTGCTCTGGTCGTCCTTCAGGATCCACTCGAGCGGCCGGCCGAGCCAGCCGCCCTTCTTGTTCGTCTGCTCGATGAAGATCTCGCCGACGACCTTGTGGATGAGCGCCGTGGCCGACAACGGCCCGGTGAGCGCGAGCGTGCTGCCGATGCGGATGGGCCCGGACTGCGCGTGGGCGGGCACCACCAGCCCGGAGGCGGCGGCGAGGCCGGCAGCGCCCGCACCGAGCACGGTGCGGCGGGTGACCGGTGAGCGGGATGCGGATGTCATCGCTTGTCTCCTTCTTGGCGATAGGCCTGGTGGGGCGGGAAAGTCTGTCTGCCTTCGTCTCGTTGTTCAATCGGCTCTCGACCCGGCGGCGCGTAACGGCCGAGACGCCTCAGCGTTCCAGCGGCCCGCCGGCGAGCCACCTGGCGCCGCGGCGGTACAGCTCCTCGACCACCGGGCCCTTGAGCATCGGCATGTCGAGCTTCACGCGGTAGCCGATGCCCGTCTGGATGTAGGCGAGGTGCCGGTAGCCCTCGGGGAACGAGGCGAGGCGCGCTGCGTCCAGCTTCGGCATCGCGGCGGGGTCGATCGGGTCGATGCGGTCCTTCTCGTAGATCGGCTGGCGGTGCAGCAGCTTCCACTCACCTTCGTGCTTCGTCACGAAGTCGTAGAAGCGGCCGGTGCAGACGATGTCGCACGGCACGCCTTCGACCGGGCCGCGCTGCGAGATGGTCATCTTCGTCTGCGCGATGGCGCGGCCCGTGTGCGCGGCCTGGCCCAGCTCGATGGCCGAGCCGCCGAGGAAGTGCAGGATGCTCACGCCCTTGGCCCAGCCTTCCTGCGTGACGCGGATGAACTCCTGCCACGGGCCCTGGAACCAGGTGGCCATCATCACGCCGTCGGGGTGCCAGCAGGTGGCGAAGCGCTCCCAGTCGCCGGCGTCGCGCCACACGGCCCAGCGCTCGACGAGGCGGCGGATGTGGAGCTCGTCCTGAAGCGTGGGGTCCATGGCGGAGGGTCGAGTCATGCTTCGCGCTTCAGTGCGCGCAACAGGGTGGCCACCGGGCCATTGGCGGCGTCAGCGGCATCGGCGGCTTCCACGGGCGCCGACGGCGACGAGACGAAGGTGCCGGCCGCGGCCGGCCGCTTGCGGTTGAGCGCCGCCACCAGCATCGTCAGGCCCAGCACGTCGGACAGCGACGCCAGCTCCTGCTCCGGCGCGCGCCCCGGCGCGGCGGCGCGGCCCGCCTCGGCCAGGAAGCGCAGGCCGGCGCGCCACTCGTCCTCGGTCAGCTTCACCTCGCGCGCGAAGGCGTGCAGGTGCTGCACCAGGCTCGTCATCACGTCGCGCAGGCGCGCGTCTTCCACGCCGGCGTGGCTGGCGATGACCGCCTGGGTGATGTGGTCCTCGTCGATCAGGCGCATGGCGCGTGTGCGGTGCTCGTGCCGTAGGTTCGGGGCCGGCCAACGCTTGGCAGGCACCGTGGGGCGCGAATCTAGGCTTGCGCGCGCGGAACAAGAAGCCTGCAGAACGAAAGCACTTTTCCGGCGGCCGCAAAACTACGGGTAAACGCCACCGCCCGATCGACAGTCACGAAATGCTGCAGCGCGATCACTGCAGAGCGAACGCCAGGCGCCAGACTGTCGATGTCGACGTCAGCTCATCGCCCTGCACGCCGAAGCAGCGAGGCCGAGTCGAGGTCCAGGAGCCTGCGTGCCCTGCCACGGGTGGGTGCCGTGACCACTCCGGCCAGATCCGCCACGCTCAGCGCATGCGCTGCGCGAGCCACCCGAAGCTTGATGCCATCAGGCTCTTCCGAGAGCTCGAGCCGTGAGCCGGCCGCCAGGCCCAGCTTGCGCCGGACAGCCGCGGGAAGCGCGAGCCGCCCCTTGGACGACATCTTCAAGATGACCATGTGTGCCATCGTCGCTTTGCCAGCGCGGCGAGTCAAACCATGACCCGGTCCGCGCCGTGAGCGCGGGCGCGCGGGCGGCATCATCGAAGTCGGGATCTGGGCCGTGCCTCGCCCGGTGTCGCCGACCGAACACGGCATCAAGTACCGTTGTCGTCCGTGACGGGGCGTGCCTCGTCGGCTACGACAACGAGCGCGGCAAGGGCGACCATCGGCACCTGCGAGACGTGGAAGAGCCTTCATGCGCGACGTGGAGGCCTCGAACTGAATGCTCCGAACAACCGGGTTCCCGCCAAGGCCGTGCTTCGCGTGCGGGTGGGCGAGGACGCCCGTGCGAACCTGGCGCGGGCGCGCGAAGCGATGGAATCGCTGCAGCTGGGCAAGCGCCCCAAGCCACACTTCGCGGTCGGCTTCTCCGAGGTGGGGCAGATGCTGGCCGTCTTCACGCCCAAGCGCTGGGAGCTGATTGCCAAGCTGCGCGACCTGGGCCCGGTGACCACCGCGCAGCTCGCCCGCATGCTCGAGCGCGACGACCGGAACGTGCATGCCGACTTGGCGGCCTTGTTCGAGTGGCTGGCCGTGCAGCGCGACGAAGACGGGCGCGTCTCGGTGCCGTGGGCCGAGATCATCGTCGACATGAAGCTGCCGGCGCAGCCGGCGGCCTGACGCGCCTCAAGCAGCATCCGATGCAAAAAAGGCGACAATCGACGCCCTCAATGCATCAGTCAGTCGGCTCCCTGCTCCTGCCCGAGTACCGCCGCCGCGTGCTCGGCCTGCTGTTGCTGCACCCTGAGGAGGCGCTGCACGGCCGCGAGATCGCGCGCCGCACGGGCTTGCCACCAGGCACGCTCACGCGCGAGCTGGCCAAGCTCGCAGGGGCCGGCCTGCTCAAGCGCGAGAAGCGCGGCAACCAGCAGCTCTACAGCGCCGACACCACGAGCCCGGTGTTCACCGAGCTGGCCAGCATCCTGCGCAAGACCTCGGGCCTGGCGGACGTGCTGGCGCAGGCGCTGGCTGCGGTGGCCGACCGGCTGCGCGTGGCGTTCGTCTTCGGCTCCGTGGCGCAGGGCCGCGAGACGGCCGGCAGCGACGTGGACCTGATGCTCGTGGGCGAGGTCGGCTTCAAGGAGGCCGTGGCCTGCCTGCACCCCGCACAGGCGCAACTCGGCCGCGAAGTGAACCCCAAGATCTTCAGCCCGGCCGAGCTGGCAGCGAAGGCAAGGAAGGAGCCATTCCTCGCCGACGTGCTGGCCAAGCCCAAGATCTTCGTGATCGGCAACGCCCATGACCTTGCAGAACTTGCTCGGCATCAGCCTTGACGCCGTCACGCCCGACCGCGCGCAGCTTGCGCGCCTGCTCGCCGCAGCGGCCGAGTGCCTGGCGAGCGCGCAGGAGCTGCGAGGGCACGTCCTCGCGTGGCTGCGTACCAACCACCCCGCGCTGCTGCCATAGCAGCCAACGCGCCAATTCCAGCGCCTGGGTAGCCCTGCGATGGACCGCTGGACCGAAATCGCCCTCTTCGTGCAGGTGGCCGAGCTCGGCAGCCTGACGAAGGCGGCCGAGGCGCTGGAGCTTTCCAACGCCGCGGCCAGCCGGCACCTGGCGGCGCTGGAAGAGCGGCTGGCGGCGCGGCTGGTGCAGCGCAACACGCGGCGGCTTTCGCTCACCGACGTGGGCGAGGCGTTCTACCGCCGCTGCAAGCCGCTCTTGGGCGAGCTGCACGAGGCCGAGGCCGAGGTGAACGCCACGGTGCTGAAGCCCACCGGCGTGCTGCGCATCACCGGCAGCCTCTCGTTCTGCATGATCCACATCGCGCCGCGGCTGCCCGAGTTCACCGAGCGCTACCCCGACCTGCGCGTGGAGATCGTGGCCGCCAACCGCTACTACGACCTGCTGGACAGCGGCATCGACGTGGCCATCCGCACGCGCGAGTTCGAGGCCGACAGCAACATCACCGTGCGCCGCCTAGCCGAGACGCGGCGCATCCTGGCCGCGAGCCCGCAGTACCTGCAGCGCCACGGCGCCCCGGCCACGCCGCAGGACCTGGCCAAGCACAAGCTGCTCATCTACACCAACGCGCACAACCCCGACCAGCTGCGCTTCACACGAGACGGGCAGGTGCTGGTGCTGCCCGTGCAGGGCCTGCTGGAAGCCAACGACGGCCAGGTGCTGCGCGCCGCGGCGCTGAAGCACCTGGGCATCCTGGTGCAGCCGATGTACATCGTGCACGAAGACGTGGTGGCCGGCCGGCTGGTGCCGGTGCTGCGCGAGTGGGAGCTGCCGCGGCTGACGGTGAACGTGGCGTATCAGTCGCGCAGGCACCTGCCGGCGAAGGTGCGGGCGTTCGTGGACTTTCTGGTGGAGCAGTTCGAGAAGAATGACTATGAGAGGCGGTGGACGGCGTGAAGAGGCGGTCGTCGACGCGACCGAGCCTCCGCCTCGCGTATCCTGCGTGGTAAAGTAAGGAATCCTTACTTTCGGAGCGTTGCCATGCTCGCCAAGATCACGTCCAAGAACCAGCTCACGTTGCCCAAGGCCGTGACCCAGGCGGTGGGCGAGGCGGAGTACTTCGACGTGCAGGCGCTCGATGGCCGCATCGTGCTGACGCCGGTGCGCATCCAGCGCGGCGATGCCGTGCGCGCCAAGCTGGCCGAGCTGAAGCTGAGCGAGGCCGACGTGTCTGCCGCCGTGGCCTGGGCGCGGCGCAGGTGAGCGCGTCGCGCCGCGGCGCACGCTCGCGCGCTCCGGCTCCCGCTTCCTCCTCCAACCGGCCGACCGACGCCGCCCCACGCACCGTGCTGGACACCAGCGTGGTGCTGTCCGCCCTGGTCTTCGGCGGTGGCCCCACGGCGCAGCTGCGCCAGGCATGGCAAAGCGGCCGGCTGCTGCCGCTGGTGAGCACCGCCACCGTGCAAGAGCTGATGCGCGTGCTGGCCTACCCCAAGTTCAAGCTCACGGCCGAAGATCAACGCGAACTGCTGGCGGACTACCTGCCCTGGACCGAGGTGGTCACCGTGCCCGAGCCGCCGCCGCCCGTGCCCGCGTGCCGCGACCCGCACGACCTGCCTTTCCTGCACCTGGCCGTGGCCGGCAGGGCCGAGCTGCTCGTCAGTGGTGACGCCGATCTGCTGGCGCTGGCCGGGCCCGGCACCCGGCCCCGCCTGCGCTGCCGCGTGCTGACGGTGCAGGCCGCGCTTCAACTTCTGCAACCCCTCGCGCTACGGTGACGCAGACCCGCAGCGATGGGCACGGGCGACTTCGCCAGGGAGCTGCGCATGGGACCCCGTGATTCGCGGCGCCGCTGGACGACGTGTTGGCGTGATGGCGGTTCCGCCCACCTATGGCTCGAAACCGAGCAGGCTAGGCCGGCGTTCTCGGCCAGGTAGACGAAGTGCTCGATGAGGTCGCGCCGGGCAGCTTCGCGCCGCGCGACGCGGGCCATCCGCGCCTCAGCGCCGCTTCTTGGCGCTGGCCTTGGCCTTGACGCGCGCCAGGGCTTCGTCGCGAATGGCCACCCAGTCGCCCCGGGTCAACTCGCTCTCGGGGCTGCTCAGGCCCCCCAGCAGCTTGGCCTCGAGCTCCTCGTCGGCCTTGCGCTTCTCGTCGGCGCGAATCAGCTCGCGCACGTACTCGCTGGCGCTGCTGCAGCGCCGTGCGGCGACCGGGCCGTCCACGAACTGCTTGAGCGGCTCGGGAAGGGAGATGTTCATCGTCTGCATGGACGAGACCAAGCCGCGGATGGCGTGAAATGGCAAGAATTGGCCGCCTCAGCGAGGCTGATGAGGGCGTCGGCTCGCATCGGTTCAGATCACCTCCAGGCCGAGATCCCTCAGGTACTCGAACGTCCTGTCATAGAAGGCGGGAGGACGGGTCGGATCCTCGCGATCGCCCGGCGGGACGAAGATGGCCATCCCCTGACGGGCGCGCGTCAGGAGCACGCGGTAGGCGTTCTTTAGATTCCTTCGGTTCTCAACGCTATGGATGCTCTTCCACTTGCTGCCGCTGAAGTCGTGATGACTCCACTCCGCAGCACCCATGCGAAGGTCCGCGTCCCACGCGACGCAGGCCCAATCCAGTTCGAGACCCTGAACCTGAAACTCCGTCGCGCAGTCTTCAAGGTAGAAGCTGGATCGCACGTCCTGCCGATCCGCGAGGAAGTAGTGGATGGGATCTGCCGCGAGGCGTACTTCGATGGCGTGCGGTCTGAGTCTCATGGCCTTTGACGAGCCAAGCAGTCCGAATCGCTCGTTCGCACGGGCCTTGCTCTTCACCCAACGTTTCGCTGCGGTCAGGTCACGGCTGAGCACGATCGGGTAGCGCTCGCGAAACGTGTCGAGCGAGAGGCGCGCGGCGGCATGGTCCAGGTCGAGCAATGCCTTCACGAACGAGGAGACCTTGTCGGCTCGAAACGAGCGAAGCGACACCGTGAGGTGCAGATCGGCGAACAACTCGGCGCGCGACCCAGCCCGGGCGCGTGACAGTGCCTCGCCGCCACCGTACTCAGCCTCGACGAGCCGATCTGACATGCAGACGAGCCAACGCGGGAAGCGCGTTGTGCAGGCGTCGACCCAGGCGTCGATGCCGGCTTCGCCGGTGTGGATCTCCTGCCCGCCGCCAACGAGGCAGACGATGACAGCCCAGCCTTCGTGTCGATCCATCGTCTCGATGAGGAACTCCGCTTCCGATTGATTGAAGCCGGGCCTCCCCTTCTTCTGGCGCATGAACAGCGCGGTCTTGGACCGGTTCCAGGCGCGCTGCGCCTCATCGAAGATGACGATCCGGTCAATGGGCGGAGTCAGGTCGCGGAGGGCCTCATCTCGGAAGTGGTGGACGTTCTGAATGAAGGCCTTGATGGGCTTGGATGCGTTGACCTTGGTGATCGACTCCCCGCCGCGCTTGCGACGCGCCACATCGTCGCGGGTCAGCGCTTCGCAAAGTACGGAAACCAGCGGCCCATTTCCCGACAGGAACACGGCATGCGCATCACCGCGCTCCCGATGCGCGGTGGCGAGATTCAACCCGACGAGCGTCTTCCCCGCGCCCGGAACCCCAGTGACAAAGCAAATGATCTTGTCGCCGGAAGCCCGAGCCCGGTTGATCAGCGATTCGAGCCGTTGAGCGGTGTCGGTGAGATTCGTGGCATCGGCTTCCGCGCGAACGATCTCTGTGACGTCGTGATTCGCGTACAGGCGCTGCGCAGCCTCAACGATCGTCGGGGTCGGCCGGTAACGTCCGGCGGTCCAAGACTGGGCGTCTATCGGATCGGGGAAGTCCCGCGCAAGCTCGTCGAGCAAGTCAGGCACCTGCTGCGGCACGAGCGATACAGGCTCGCGGACGCGGTCGGGGGCGTAAGCCGAGACATGTGGCTCGCGAATCACGCAGTTCGTCGGAATCAGCACCGGGACGATCGGAACTGCGTGGCTGGTCTCGTGAAAGTTCTTGGTATCAAGCGCGTACTGCCATACCTGAGCGAGTGCATGCCGCGTGGCGGAGGTCTCGCCGACCTTGAACTCCAGGATGACAACGCAGCCGCCCATCAGCAGCACCGCATCAGCGCGGAGCCCCATCCGAGGAATGTTGAACTCGAGAAGCACCGTCCCCGAGCGGCCGCTAACCCACTGCTTCAGGAACTCGATCTGCACTCGCCACGCGTCGCGCTGCTCGAGCTCAACGCTCTGGTTGCTGTGGTTCGTCAGTTGGCCAATGACCTCATCAACGGAGTGAGCAGCGAAGTCCGCAAACGGCGCCGCGTACCACGCGCGTCGCAGAAGTGGAGTTGAAACGGCCTCTCCCATGTCACGGGCCAGGTTAACAGAGAGCCCTGCTCGGCGTGGCGTTCGAACACGAGCCGGCGTTGCTGGCGCAGACGGTGCGCGCGTGCACGCGCGTCACGCACACCGACCCCAAGGCCTTCGAGGCTGCCTTGGCCGTGGCGGTGGCCGCAGGCTGCGCGGCGCGCGCCGGGGCCCCATCTCCAGTCTCTCCAGCCTCCCCATCTTCTCCATCTTCCCTGCCTCCCTCCGAACCTTTCTCGCGCTCGGCGAGCGAGGCGCTGGAAGACTTCACCGCCGCGTTCCGCCAGGCCTTGGGCCAGTCCTCTGGCGGGTCCTTCGGCAACAACGCGGCCGGCGCTGCGCAGGATGCGCTGGCGGCCGAGCTGGCGCTGCTGCGCGCGGCCGTCGAGGAAGGCCTCAGCGTGCCGGGCCTGGCCGCGCGGCTGGGCTGCGGCAACGGGGTGACGGGTTATGCGCTGCACACGGTGCCGGTGGCGCTGTACGCGTGGATGCGCCATGCCGGCGACCTGCGGGCCGCGGTCACCGCCGTCGTGAACTGCGGCGGCGACACCGACTCCACGGCCGCCATCACGGGCGGCATCGTCGGTGCGGGGCTCGGCCCCGAAGGCGTGCCGCCGAACTGGCTGGCCAACCTGCTCGAGTGGCCGCGCGGGCCGGCGTGGATGGGCCGGCTCGCGCCGCAGGTGGCCGCTGCCGTGCACCGCCGCGCGCCCGCGCCGCCGAGCGCCGCCGCCCGGCTGCGCGAGCTGGCGTGGCTGCCGTGGATGTTCGCGCGCAACCTGGCGATGCTTGTGGTGGTGGTCGTGGTGGCCTTCGTGCGCCTGGGGCGCGTGGCGCTGGCGCGGGCGCCGGGGAAGTAGGGGCGGGCGGAAGCGGCGGCCCGGCGATGCGTCGAGCCACTCGCTGGCGCCCCGATTGTAGATACGCTGTGTATACTCCGCATCTTCCCAAGAGGTTCGCCAATGAGCGTTGCCAAGCTTTTCACCCACGGCGGCAGCCAAGCCGTGCGGCTGCCCAAGGAGTTCCGCTTCGAAGGCACCGAGGTCCATGTCCGCCGCGTCGGCGACGAGGTGGTCTTGAGTGCCCGGCCCGTGGCCGAGTGGTCGGCGATCGAGGCCGCACTGGATGCGTTCGAGCCGGGCGCGCCGCTGCGGCGGGACCAGCCGCCTGCGCAGGAACGCGCTCCCATCCAGCCCGCCCGCCCGGCCCGGCCAGCCCAGCCGAAGGTGCGCTGATGCGCTACCTGCTGGACACCGACATCTGCATCTACGCCATCAACGAACGCCCGCCGGCGGTGTTGGCCGCCTTGCGGCGGCACCATGTCGCGGGGCTCGGCATCTCGTCGGTCACGGCGGCAGAACTGCACTACGGCGTGGCGCGGACGGGCTCGCAGCGCAACCGCGAAGCGCTGCGGCGCTTTCTCGACGCGCTGGAGATCAGCCCGTTCGATGCCGCCGCGGCCGAAGTGTGCGGAGCCATGCGCGCGTGGCTCGCCGCGCAAGGCACGCCGATCGGCCCCTACGACGTGCAGATCGCGGCGCACGCCCTGGCCCTGGGTGTGACGCTCGTCAGCAACAACACGCGGGAGTTCGAGCGCGTGCCCGGGCTGAAGCTGGAGAACTGGGCGCGGGAGGAGTGAGCATGTCGCCGTTCGAATCCCTTCTGGCCGCCTTCGAAGCGGCCTCCGCCACGCGCGACGTGCAGCGCTTCGCCGCCCTCTTCACCCCCGAAGGCCGCTACCACGACGGCTTCTTCGGCACCCACCAGGGCCGCGATGCGATCGCCGCGATGCTCGAGCGCTTTCACGTCGGCGGCGAGCGCTTCGCGTGGCAGTTCCTCGAGCCGGTGGCGAATGAGTCGATGGGCTACGCGCGCTACTGCTTCAGCTATGTCTCGAAGGAACCCGAGAGCGCCGGGCAGCTGGTGGTGTTCGAGGGCATGGCGCGGCTGAAGCTGGAAGGCGGGCCCGACGGCACGCTGTTGATCGCCGACTACGACGAGGTGTTCGACCGCGGCCTGGCGTTCGTGCAGCTGGGCTACGCCGGCGAGCGGGTGGTGAAGCTGCTCGAGCGCTTTGCCGAAAGCTTTCGCGCCTCGCCGGCGGTGCAGGCGCATCTGGCGTGGCGCGAAGAGAAGCTGGCGCAGGCCCGGCGGCGCGGCGGCCCCGCGGGCTGACACCGCCTCAGCGCGCCTTCGCGAACGTCTCGCGCGGCGCCTTCAGCCGCTGCATCACCAGCGCCTGCCAGGCGGCGCTGCCGCGGGCCCGCACCAGGTCGTGCCGCGCCTCGGCCCAGGCGGGGTCGTGCGGGTCGAGGCCCAGCTCGCGCAGATAGTGCTCGCCCGCCAGCACGAACTGCCGCCGATAGGGCAGCAGCACGGCGCACGCCGCGGGCTCCTTGGCCTCGGCCGGCGCCGCGGCCAGGGCGGCACGCGCCTCGGCCAGGCTGGCGAACCACGGGTTGAGCAGCGAGTTACAACGTGGCGCGTGCCAGAAGGTGCCCATGTCGGTGCCCGCCGGTCCATCCGGCCCGCTCCCACCCTCCGGCCCGTCGATCGCGCCCAGCGCCTGGCGCGCGTGCTCCCAGTGCATGAAGCCGACGTCGCGTGCCACGTCGTTCAGGCAGTCGCGCAGGCGCAGGTCGGGCTCGGCGCCGCGCCGCGCGTTGAGCCGCAGCCGCGCGCGCACCTTCAGCTCGGCAAGCGGGTCGGTCATTCCCGGCCTTGCCTTGCCGCGGCGGCCGGCGGCGCCGCCGCGCTCCCGTCTGCCAGCTCTTCGGTCCACAGCGCCAGCAGCGCGGCCAGCTCGTCGCGGTAGTCGTGGCCCGGCGGGTCGTCGGGCTTCTTCTTCAGCGTGTCGACGACCTCGAAGGCGAAGCTGCCGGCGCCGTCGCGCAGCCACTCGGCCTGCAGCAGCTTGTCGCGGTGGCCGCGCAGGTTGAGCTCGAAGCGGTCGCGCTGCATCGCGCCTTCGAGGTTGAGGCTGGCGCGCACGACGACGCGGCCGCTTGCGCGGTTGCGGATGGCGTACACGCCCATGGCCGGGCCGGCCTCGCGGTACTGGCGCTTCAGCGCGCGCCGGTCGGCGGCGGGCGGCATGCCGGGGGCGGTGGTGGGTGCGTGGGGGGCAACCATGACAGCGGGTCCTTTGCTTCGTGTGGTGGCCGCCCGCGCGTGGCCAACGAAAGCAACAGGTCTGTCCGGTCGATGAACGAAGCGGCAGCGGCGAGGGTGAGAGCCTCTTGTGCGGGAAGGCGCCCCTCAGCGCCTCGGCGCGCAATGTAGCAAGGCAGCGCCCGCCGTGGAACCGGGGCCGCGTTGCAGATGCAACCGGCGCGTGCGGGGGCCGGGCGCGCGGATGTACGCTGCGCGGGCCGCGTCTCGCCTTGCGCGCGATGGTCACCGCCACCTTCCGCTTCTACGAGGAGCTCAACGACTTCCTCGCCCCGGCGCGGCGCGGGCACGAGTTCACCTGTGCCTGCGCACGCGCCGCCACCACCAAGCACATGATCGAGGCGCTTGGCGTGCCGCACACCGAGGTGGAGCTGGTGCTCGTCAACGGCGAGTCGGTGGGCTTCGGGCACCTGCTGGCCGAAGGCGACCGCGTCGCCGTCTATCCGGTGTTCGAGGCGCTGGACGTGACGCCGCTCGTGCGCGTGCGTGCGCAGCCGCTGCGTCACACGTGTTTCGTCGCCGACGCGCACCTGGGCGGGCTGGCGCACCTGCTGCGGCTGACCGGCTTCGACACGCTGTACGACAACCACTTCCACGACGACGAGATCGAGCGGCTGGCGCTTTCCGAGCATCGCGTCGTGCTGACGCGCGACCGCGAGCTGCTGAAGCGCCGCACCATCACGCACGGCTGCTACGTGCGCGCGCTGCGCAGCGAGCCGCAGCTGCGCGAGGTGTTTCAGCGGCTCGACCTGGCGCGCTCGGCGCGGCCGTTCACGCGCTGCCTGGCGTGCAACGCGGCGCTGCAGCCGGTGGAGAAGGCGCGCATCGAAGCGCAGCTGCCGCCCGTCGTGCGCGAGCGCTACGAACGCTTCAGCGCCTGCGCGGGCTGCGGGCGAGTGTTCTGGGAGGGCACGCACTGGCGGCGCATGCGCGAGCTGGTCGACTCGCTGCTGGCCGGCCAGCCCCGCCTATAGTCGCCGCTTCCCTCCACCGCCCGGCACCGCGCGTGCCCGCCGCCCTTGGCCCTCAAGTCCACCGTCTTCAAGGCGCAGCTGCAGCTGGCCGACATCGACCACGGCTGCTACGGCGACCACGCGCTGACGCTGGCGCGGCACCCGAGCGAGACCGACGAGCGCATGATGGTGCGCCTGGTGGCGCTGGCGCTGAACGCCCACCAGGTGCACAGCCTGTGCGGCGGCGACGGCCGCATCGGCTTCGGCGCCGGGCTGTGCGACCCCGACGACCCCGACGTGCTGATCACCGACTTCACCGGCCGCAAGCGGCTGTGGGTGGAGGTGGGCCAACCCGAGGAGAAGCCGCTGGCGCGCGCCTGCAGCCAGGCCGACGCGGTGGTGGTGTACGCCTATGCGCCGTCGGCCGAGATCTGGTGGCGCGGCATCGCCGGCAAGGTGGCGCGGCTGCCGCGGCTGGCGGTGTGGCAGCTGCCGGCGGAGCAGACGCAGGCGCTGGCCGCGCTGGCCGAGCGCAGCATGCAGCTCACGGCCACGGTGCAGGAAGGCGCCATCACCGTCGCCAGCGAACGCGGCGCGGTGCACCTGGAGCCGCAGTGCTGGAAGGCGGCGCAAGCCGCCTGAGCCTCGACACGGCATCGCCATGAAGACGCGCGCGTCGTTCGCCCTGGCCGGCCTGGCGCTGCTGGCCGGGCTCGGCTACCTCTTCTTCGACACGCTGTGGCGCGGGCACGCGCCGATGAGCCTGCGGCCGGACGACCCGCGCCTGCTGGCGCTCGGCGAGAAGGTGTATGCGGCGCAGTGCGCCAGCTGCCACGGCGCCAACCTCGAAGGGCAGCCGAACTGGAAGGTACCCGGCCCCGACGGCCGCCTGCCGGCGCCGCCGCACGACGCCACGGGCCACACCTGGCACCACCCGGACGACCTGCTCTTCCGCATCACCAAGTTCGGCGTGGCGAAGGCGGCGAACCTGAAGGACCACCCGAGCGCGATGCCGGCCTACGAAGGCGTGCTCGGCGACGAGGAGATCGTCGCGGTGCTGTCGTGGATCAAGTCGCGCTGGCCGGCGGAGATCCGCGCCCGGCACGACCGGCTGAACGAGCAGGCACGGGCGGCGCGCTGATTCGCGCCGCCGCGCGGCGGGGCGGTCAGGCCACGGTGAACTGGCCCATCATGCCGGCGTCCTCGTGCTCGAGGATGTGGCAGTGGAACATGTACGGCGCGTGCTCGCCGGCGCCGCGGCTGAAGCGCACCAGCAGCTCGGCGGTGCCGTCGACGAGCACGGTGTCCTTCCACCCGGTGGACTCGAAGTCGACCGGCCGGCCGTTCAGCGTGAGCACCTGGAACGACGTGCCGTGCACGTGGAACGGGTGCGCCATGTCCGACGCGCGCACTTCCCACAGCTCGGTCTCGCCGCGCCGCGCGGCAAGGTCGATGCGCGCCATGTCGAAGGGGCGGCCGTTGATGCTCATTGCCATCGTGCCCATGCCGCCGCGGCCCATGCCGCCCATCATGCCGCCGCCCATCATCCCGCCGCCCATCATGCCGTGCGTGTCGAGCACGAAGCGGCGGCGGCGCACCGGCTCGCCCAGGCGCGGCGCGGGCGCGGCCTGCGCCAGCCGCTGCGGCAGCGTGCGCACGGCCGCAGCGAGCGCCGGCTCGACTGCGAAGCGCATCACCTCGAACGCACCGTCGGCGGCCACGGGCTCGGGCTCGGCGAACATGCCCATGCCGCCCATGCCGCCCATCCCGCCCATGCCGCCCATGCCGCCCACGCGCCCCATGCCGCCGCCGCGCATGCCCATCATGCCGCCCATCATCGGGCTGTTGCCGTCGGGTGCCGAGAGCAGCCGCGCGGCGCGGCCGTCGGCGAAGTCCACCAGCACCTCGGCGCGTTCGGCCGGCGCCAGGGTCAGGGTGCGCCGGGCCACCGGCCGCGGCAGCAGGCCGCCTTCGCTGCCCACCTGGTGCATCGCGCGGCCATCTTCGAAGCGCAGGTGCAGGATGCGCGCGTTGCACGCGTTCAGCAGCCGCAGCCGCACGAGGCCGGCAGGTACGCCAGCCACCGGCGTGATGGCCCCGTTGACGACGATGCGGTCGCCGCGCATGCCCATCATCGCGGCCATGCCGCGGGCCGCGTAGACCATGCGGCCGTCGGCGGTGAAGAGGCGGTCCTGCAGCACCAGCGGCAGGTCGTCGATGCCGTAGCGCCGCGGCAGCGCGGCGTCGGCCGCGCCGGGGTCGTCGACGATCAGCAGGCCCGCGAGCCCGCCGTAGACCTGCGGCCCGGTGACGCCGTGGCGGTGCGCGTGGTACCAGGCGGTGCTGGCCGGCTGGTCGATCTCGAGCGCCGGGCGCCACGTGGCGCCGGGCGCGATCTCGTTGTGCGGGCCGCCGTCCACCTCGCCCGGCACGTGCAGGCCGTGCCAGTGCACGGTGATGGCTTCGCGCAGCCCGTTCTGCACGTCGATGCGCGCCGTGGCGCCGCGCTGCACGCGCAGCACCGGCCCGAGGAACGGCTGGCTGAAGCCGAGCGTGGGCGTGCCCCGGCCACCGCGCCCGGCGCCGAAGGTGTGCGTGCCGTCGATCGCCTCGAGCCGCAGAGCACCCGAGGCACCGGCCTGCGCGAGCGGCGGGATCGGCAACGCCGATCCGTGCGGCGCGGCCCAGGCCCCACGCAGCCACGCCGGCACGGCCAATGCGGCCGCGGCCCCGACGAGCAACCCTCTGCGTGTGTGCATCTGCGCGCCTCCGGCCCATGCCTGTGTCCGCACTTCGTGCCGGGCGCGCCGTGTGAAGTTCCGGGCACCGAAGGCCGACGGCAGCGCACCGTTGACGCCGATCAATCCGCGAGGGTTTCGGGCAACACGGCGAAGCGCCGGGCCATCGTCGGGGCAGGCGTACAGGCCGGCCAGCGAAGCAGCCGAGAAAGAGAGAAGGCCCGGGTGGTTGCCCACCTGGCCTTCCTGGAGAAGTGCGCGCGCGCTGGCGCGCCGGGCTGGAAGCGGCCCCCACAGGGCCGCGCCGCCCTCAGAGCGGCTTGATGCGCGAGGCTTGCGGGCCCTTCTGGCCCTGCGTCACCTCGAACTCGACGCGCTGGTTCTCGGCCAGGGTCTTGAAGCCCGAGCCGCCCTGGATCTCCTTGAAGTGGGCGAACAGGTCCTTGCCGCCGCTGTCGGGAGCGATGAAGCCGAAGCCCTTGCTCTCGTTGAACCACTTAACGGTGCCGGTTTCGATGGCCATGATGTCAATCCTTGCTGGATGCGTTGAAGAAATGCCCCAGCTGTCGCCGGTGCGGGTCAGCA
The DNA here is from genome assembly GCA_026125665.1 of Rubrivivax sp. Taxonomy (GTDB): domain Bacteria; phylum Pseudomonadota; class Gammaproteobacteria; order Burkholderiales; family Burkholderiaceae_C; genus Rubrivivax. Next base: position 20,638 of record JAHCKS010000042.1, on the reverse strand, counting down.
GCCTGCCGATGTGCAGGCCGATGCTGAACGGGGTGGTGGGACGCTCGCGCGTCATCATCGACGCGGCGTGCGCGCTGCGGTGGCGGCGGGCGGCGGCCCGCGCCGCTCGAGGTGGCGGAAGGTGATGCGGCCCTTCGTCAGGTCGTAGGGCGAGAGCTCGAGCGAGACGTTGTCGCCGGCCAGCACGCGGATGTGGTTCTTGCGCATCTTGCCGCCGGCATAGGCGATGAGCTCGTGCCCGTTGTCCAGCGTCACGCGGAAACGCGAGTCGGGCAGGATCTCGTTGACGACGCCGCGCATCTCGATGAGTTCTTCCTTGGCCATGGTGCATTCACTCCTTGTTCGTGGTGGCGGGGTCGCTGGCGCACGCCGGCCTGCCGATCCAGGCCAGGGCCTGTTCGGTGGCAAAGCGCGCGGCCGCGTCGTGGGTGTCGAAGGCAGGCACGAAGCGGATGACCCGGTCGTGCGTCATGCTGCCGTGGCCGCTGCGGATGGAGACCGCGGCGGCGTAGCGCCCGCCGTCGAGGGGGCGGGTCAGGGGGGAGACGAGGTACTTCCCGTGCTGTGGGGAGGGGTGGATGAGACGTCCTTCGGTGGGCCGGCCCCGCGTCGGGGGGCGGCCGCTCTGATGGCAAACAGGGCGCGCAGGGCGCGCCGGCGACGGATGAACTCTGTCCGGCGGCTGGCCGGCAGGGTCACTCGCCGCGGGCCAGGGGCAGCCAGAACCGGGCGACCGCCGAAGCAATCAGGACGTCTGGCGAAGGATGGAGATCAACACATGATCTCGGCGAGCGGGCCATGCGCGGTGAGGCGCGGCCGGCCGCCAAAGAGCGCATTGTAGCGCCTTCGCCGATGCGGCGCCGTGCAGGGTGCGCACGACGCCCGGCCGCGCCGCGGGGCGGGACGGCACGCGCTCAAGGCCGACGCTGCGCACGCCGATATGAGCCCGTTGCGCTCCCTTCCCCGTCGACCCCGCACGCCATGAACCTGCTCGCCAGACTCCGCCTCGGACAACGCCTCGCGCTCGGCTTCGGCCTGGTGCTGCTGCTTCTGGTGGGCATCAGCGGGCTCTCGCTGCTGCGCATGCAGGGCCTGGCCGACACGCTGGACCGCGTGGCCGTGAAGGGCGCCGAACGCAGCCACGCGCTGGTGTCGATGGAGCGCGCGGCCAACGGCTTCATGATGGCGCTGCGCGACATGCCCGGCGGCGAGCTCTCGGATGCCGAGGCGATGATGGCGCGTGCCGCCGCGGCGTGGAAGGCGTATGGCGCCGCGCAGGACGACGTGGCCCGGCGCCTGGCCGCCGAACCCGAGGCGCAGGCGCTGATCGACGCGGGCCGCCAGGCGGCGCTGGCCGTGCACGAGGTCGTCGCGGCGGGCCAGAAGGGCGGCGCCACGCCCGGCGCGGCGTTCTTCGCCATCCGCCAGTCGCTCGGCGACAAGGCGGCGCACTGGGCGGCGCGGCAGCAGGCATGGAGCAAGGCGCTCGTCAAGCTCTCCGAATGGGACGAGGCGCAGCGCCAGGCGGCCAGCGCCGGCAGCGCCGCCGACGCCGCGAGCGCGCGCCTGCTCGTGGTGGCCGGCACGCTGCTGGCGCTGCTGATCGGCGGCGCGGCGGCCATCTGGATCACGCGCGACGTGGCACGCGGCATCGGCGAGGCGGTGGCCGCCACGCAGCGCATCGCCCACCACGACCTCTCGGTGCCGGTGCTCACGCACCGACGCGACGAGCTGGGCGAGCTGGCCCGTGCGCTCGAGGAGATGCGCGGCGCGCTGCACGAGCTGGCCGGTGGCGTGCATGCGGCCTGCGGCGACATCGCCACCGCCAGCGGCGAGATCGCGCAGGGCAGCCAGGACCTGAGCGGCCGCACCGAGCAGGCGGCCACCACGCTGCAGTCGGCCATCGGCTCGATCACGCAGCTCACCGGCTCGGTGGACCAGACGGCGCGCAACGCCGGCTCGGCGAACCAGCTGGCCACGTCGGCCGAGGAAGCGGCCACGCGCGGCCGCGAGGTGGTGGCGCAGGCCGTGGCGACGATGGACGAGCTCGACGCCGCTTCGCGCAAGATCGCCGACATCACGGCCATCATCGACGGCATCGCGTTCCAGACCAACATCCTGGCGCTCAACGCCGCGGTGGAAGCGGCACGCGCCGGCGAGCAGGGGCGCGGCTTCGCCGTCGTCGCGGCCGAGGTGCGCACGCTGGCGCAGCGCAGCGCCGGCGCGGCACGCGAGATCAAGGCACTGATCGAGACCTCGCTCGAGAAGGTGGCGGCCGGCTCGGCGCAGGTGCGTCGCGCCGGCGGCGCGGCCGAGGCGATCACCGAGTCGGTGCGCAGCGTCTCGGGGATGATCGCCGCGATCAGCGACGAAACCGGCCAGCAGCGCGAAGGCATCGGCGAGGCCAACCGCTCGGTGAGCGCGCTGGACCTGGTGGCGCAGCAGAACGCGGCGCTGGCCGAGCAGTCGGCCGCCGCGGCCGGCTCACTGCGCCAGCAGGCGGAGCGGCTGACGCAGCTGGTGGCGCGGTTCCGGCTGGCCTGAGGCGCCCACCGCCCCGCGTCGGCTCCGGCGTGAGCCATCCGGGCGGCGCTGCGCGCCGCACCTGCGGCGCGCCGCCTCAGCCGTCGTACTTGAACGACAGCGACACGCGCGCCCGGTAGGCCACGACCTTGCCGCCTTCGATCTTCATGTCGAGTTGGCCGACCTCGGCGATGCGCAGGTCGCGCAGCGACTTCGCCGCCGTCTCGACGGCGTTGCGCGCCGCATCTTCCCAGGAGATGGCGCTGGTGCCGATGATCTCGGTGACGCGATAGACGCCGGTGTCCACGTTCTTGCTCTTGGCCTTGGCCATGGTTGCTCCTCTTGTGGCGAGCCACGGCGCGGACCACCCGCGCCGGGCCGACCATCGTAGGCGCGGGGCCTGCGCGGCGCTACCCGGGCTGCCGCCGTGGCTTCGCTGACCGCTGGGCTGTCGGGTTGACCCGGATGGGCCGGGCGACCTGAACCCCGCGGAGGACGGGCCGGGCAGGGCACGGCCCTTTGGCCTACTCACGAGAAGCTGGACCTTGCTTCATGCGGAATCGCGGCGCGCAAGTCCGAGGCCGCGGGGGGCCGCTCAGGGCTTGGCACCCGAGGCGCGGCGGCGGGTGACATTCGCGCGGACCTTCGTCGTGCGTTCGGGTGCCATGCCCTGGGTGGCCCACGGCATCGGCCCGGTGCGCCCCGATCGTGGGCCGCCCACGGCTTCTTCGCCAACCCCGGGCGCAATCACGGGCCCGGGATGCTCAGACCCGCCCGACGAGCCCCCAGCCCAGCGCTGCAAGGAACAGCAGCGAGTAAGTGCCCGTCACGCCCCAGACCGCGGCACGGGCGCGGCGGCCCGAAGCGCCGCTGCGCGCCAGCCAGAACCCGGCCAGCGGCAGCACCTGCCCGGCATGGATGCCGACGAAGTGCGCCGGGCGCAGGTCGCCGCCGGCCAGCGTCCAGCCGAGCACCGGCAGCGTCGGCGCGCTGCCGGCGTCCGGCGGCTGCATGCCGCCGAGCAACATGCCCACGCCGGCGCCGAAGACGAACGTGAGCACGAGGCCGAGCAGCACGGCCAGGCGATAGGCGGCCGGGCGCGAGGGGTCGGCATGCCGGCGCAGCTGCCAGGCGAGCATCGGCTGCGTTGCGGTGAGCACGAGGGCACCCAGGCCCATCAGCGTGTACATCACGCCGTGCAGCGCGCTGCCGACGTTGTAGTGCGAGCCCTGGCCGAGCGCGGCCTGCAGCGTGATGTAGGCAAGCTCGAAGGTGCCGCTGCCGATGAGCAGCCAGACGATCCAGTGCACGGCGCGGCTGCCGCGCTGCGCCGGCCGCAGGTGGCCGACGAACCACGCGGTGGTGAAGGCCAGCACGGCGATCGACAGCGAGAACTTCATCGGCTTGATCCAGACGTTGGCGCCGCGCAGCGTGCGCTCGTCCAGGCCGGCGGCCAGCGCCATCGGCACGAGCAGCACGAGCAGCAGCGCACCGTACAGCGCCAGACGGCGCTCGCGCGCCAGCAGCTCGTTCACGACATGGCGCAGCAGCGCGAGCGGGCCGCCGCGGGGCGGGCGGGCGACGAGCGTCAGGGTGTTCATGGGCAGACTCCGGGTGTGGGGGTCGAGAGAGAAGGGAGGAAGAGGAAAACGGGAGGTCAGACCGCAGCGGCAGCAGCCGAGGCGCGGCGTCGCTCGCGCATCGCCATCCCGCCGCGCACGAGCGCCCAGGCCAGCAGCCCGGCCGGGCCGAAGAGGAAGGTCAGCGCCAGCATCGGCAGCAGCAGCCAGTGCGGCACGCCCAGCGCCTGCGATCGCTCGCTGATCCACGCGCCGACGAAGAGGTCGAAGGCGAGATAGTGCAGCCAGCCGGCCGTGGCGATGCCGGGCACGGCGAACAGGCGCTGCACTTCGGCCAGGGTGCCGTAGCCGCCGTCGCCCATGCCGTGCTGCGCGAACAGCACCACGTAGGCCACGGCCAGCGTGGCCGGCAGCCAGCGGCCGGCGAAGCGGCGCGCCAGCGGGGTCCAGCGCGCGCCGGCCGGCGAAAGCGCCAGCGCGAGCCAGCCGAGCAGCGCCAGGCGGCTGCCGGCCGCGAAGACCCACTCGGGGGTCGGCAGGAGGTTCATGGTGATGGCTCCGGTCGGCAAGTGAACACTGTTCAGATATGCTGGGGCATAATCTGAACAATGTCAAGTCGTCGCTCGGGCACCACGCCGCGGGCCGCCGCGGCCCCGGCGGCGCGCCGCCCTGCCCCGGCACGCCGCGACGCCTACCACCACGGCGCGCTGCGCGAAGCGCTCATCGAGGCCACCGAGGCGCTGCTGGCCGAGCGCGGCACCGAGGGCTTCTCGCTGCGCGAGGTGGCGCGGCGCTCGGGCGTCTCGCCGGCCGCGCCGGCCCATCACTTCGGCAGCGCCGAAGGGCTGCTCGCCGCCGTGGCCACGCTCGCCTTCGATGGCCTCACCGAGGCGCTGCGCGCCGGCAACGCGCGCGGCGGCAGCGACCCCGTGGCGCGGCTGAAGGAGCAGGGGCTCGGCTACGTCGGGTTCGCGCTGCGCCACCCGGGCCGGTTCGGGCTGATGTTCCGCGCCGGCGCGGCGGGCGTGCGCAAGGACGAGGCGTTCATGCGCAGCGCCCATGCCGCGTTCAACGTGCTGGAGGAAGGCGTGCGGCTGCTGCTGGGGGTTCCGCCGGCCGCGCCGCTGTCACCGGCGCACTGGCAGGCGATCCTCTCCACCTGGTCGGTGGTGCACGGCTTCGCGCACTTGGCACTGGCGGGGCAGTTCGACCACGTCGGGCCGGGCGCCACCGCCGACTGCGAGCCGGCGCCCGCCGCGCGCCGAGGCGGTTCCGCCGGCGCCACGGTGAGCCGCACGCAGCGCGACGCGCTGCTGCGCGACGTGCTGGCACCGCTGCTCGAAGGGCACCTGCGCGGCCTGCTGGCAACGCAGGAGCCGCGCTGACGCGACGCCGCTGCGGGCCACGGGCACGGCCACGCACGCCTGCGCCGCCGGGGCCGCGCCGCGGCGGGCGCGCGGCCGCCTACTTCAGGCTCTCGATGAGATCGACGTACTCCTGCATCGCCGCCTCGGCCGACTTGCCCTTCTGCCCGGCCCACGCGTCGTACTTCGCGCGCCCGACCATGTCGGTGAAGCCCGGGCGCTTGCCCTCCACGTCGCCTTCGGTGGCCTGCTTGTACAGCGAGTAGATGTTCAAGAGCGTCATGTTGTCCGGCTTCTCCGGCAGCTGCTTGCTCTCGGCGACCGCCTTCTCGAACTTCGCCTTCAGATCGGCCATGGTGCGCACTCCGCTTGCGTTGGATGGGCAGCCCGGGTTGATCGGGCTTGACGGGTCCCGGCATGTTACCCAGCATGCCGCGGCCCGCCGCAGCCGCCGGCGCGGAAAGAGCCCTCAGGAGAACCCCATCATGGCGAGCGTTCGCATGTCCCGCGTCGACACCGCGTGGCTGCGCATGGACAACGACGTCAACCTGATGATGATCATCGGCGTGTGGCTGCTCACGCCGGCCATCACGCTGGCGGCACTGCGCGAGCGCATCGGCGACAAGCTGCTGAAGTACGACCGCTTCCGCCAGAAGGCGGTGGTCGACGCGATGGGCGCCTCGTGGGTGGACGATGACGACTTCGACATCGCGCGCCACGTGGTGCCGGCGAAGCTGCACCGCAAGAGGGGGCAGAGCGAGCGCCAGGCGCTGCAGGCGCTGTGCGGCGAGCTCGCCGCCACGCCGCTCGACCCGGCGCGGCCGCTGTGGCAGTTCCAGCTCATCGAGCACTACGAAGGCGGCAGCGCGCTGGTGGCGCGGATCCACCATTGCATCGGCGACGGCATCGCGCTGATCTCGGTGATGCTGAGCATCACCGACGGCGGCACCGACCCGCCGAAGCGCCGCCGCAACCTGGCCGCCGAGCAGCCCGACCCGGACGCCGACTGGCTCTCGGATGCGGTGATCAAGCCGATCACCGACCTCACGGTGAAGGCCATCGGCATGGCCGGCGGCGGCGTCGCCAGGAGCCTCGAGGCGCTGGCCAGCCCGCAGCAGCCGCTGCTGGGCAGCGTCGAGATGGCCAAGTCGGGCCTGCAGGTGCTGCAGGACGCAGCCGCGCTCGCGCTGCTCGCCGACGACAGCCCGACGCAGCTGAAGGGCAAGGGCAGCGGCCGCAAGGTGGTGTCGTGGAGCGAGCCGATCCCGCTCGAGGTGGTGAAGGCGGTGGGCAAGGGCCTGAACTGCACCATCAACGACGTGCTGCTGAGCAGCGCCGCCGGCGCCGTCGGCGGCTACCTGCGCGATCGCGGCGAGGACCCCACCGGCAAGGAGATCCGCGCCATGGTGCCGGTGAACCTGCGCCCGCTGGACAAGGCCTGGCAGCTCGGCAACCGCTTCGGCCTGGCGCCGCTGGTGCTACCGATCGGCATCGAGAACCCGGTCGAGCGCATCTACGCCGTGCACGCGCGCATGGCCGAGATGAAGGGCAGCTACCAGCCGCTGCTGGCCTTCGCCATCCTGGCCCTCACGGGCCTGTTCATCAAGCCGGTGCAGGACGCCGTGCTCGGCCTCTTCGCCAAGAAGACGACGGCGGTGATGACCAACGTGCCCGGGCCGGCGCAGCCGCTGAAGTTCTGCGGCAGCACGCTGCGCCAGACGATGTTCTGGGTGCCGGCGTCGGGCGACATCGGCATGGGCGTCAGCATCCTCAGCTACGGCGGCGGCGTGCAGTTCGGCCTCATCACCGACGAGCGGCTGTGCCCGCACCCGCAGCAGATCATCGACCGCTTCGAGCCCGAGTTCGAGAAGCTGCTGCTGGTGGCGATGATGCTGCCGTGGGCCGGCGAGGAGGACTGAGCGCCCTCTCCCGCATGCGGCAGAGGGAGACTCTCAGCCCGGGTTGCTGCGCTGGAAGTTGGGCGGCGGCGCGAACTGCGAGTCGCGCACCGGCTCGACGCGCCAGCTCTTCACTTCCTGCGTGAAGGTGAGCAGCGGGCGCTCGCCGCCGGTGGCGCCGGCACTGCCGCCACTGCCGCCCCCGCCGCCACCGAACAGCCCCTGCAGCGCCCCGGCGATGCCGGCACGGCCGGGGCTGGCGCCGCCCTCCTCGCCCGCTGCGCCGCCGCACGCCTCGCCGCGGTAGAAGAGCTTGAACTGCGTCAGGATCTGCTCGCCACGGATGCGTTCGAGCTGGCGCGCGGCGTTCATCAGCGCCGTGCGGTCGGCGGCGGTGAGCGACTGCGCGAAGTAGCGGTTCATCGTCTCCATCAGCTGCGGCGGCATCGCCGCGGCGCGATCGGCCAGCGCCCGCTGCATGGCGGCGCTCGCCGCCCGGTTGTAGGCCGTCTCCACGGCCATCGCGTCGCGCAGGGCCGGCGTCACCGGCGTCGTCCACACGTCCACGGTCAGCTGCAGCGTCGAGCGGCGCTTGTTCGGGTCCTCGAACACCACGCTCCAGTCCACCGCGTACTGCTCGGTGTCGAAGCCGTTGATGGCCTTGCGCTGCGAGGTCGGCCTGACGTCGAACTTGTTGCTGGCGATCTTCATCGTGCAGCCGGGCTCACGCGTGGACTGCGGCTCCTGCGGCTGCTGCGGGCTGCGCGGCGGCTCGTCGCGCGCCGGCACCGGGCAGCCGCCGAGCGGGCACTCGGTGTACCGGGCACGCGGGATGTCCAGCGCGTAGACGAGCTTGCGGTCCAGCCGCGTGATGGTGGCCGCGCCGCTGTCGCGCAGCAGGAAGCGCGAGACCGTGCCGGTGCCGCGCAGCGTGGTCTCGTCGCGCTGGCGGTCGGCGCGCGTGGCCGTCGTGGTCGTGCCCTCGAAGGGGAAGAAGCCGGCCAGCCCGTCGGTGGACAGCGTCACCACGCGCACGGCGGTGGGCAGCGCCGGCGAGGTGTCGGCGGCGGTCGCGGCGGCCGTTGCGCTGCCGCTGGTCGACGCCGAGCCCGAACCCGGCATGAACGACGGCATGCCGCCGCAGCCGGCCAGGGCGACGGCCGCGGCGGCCGCAGCGGCGACGGCCACGGCGCGGCGGCGTGGAAGGGGAAGCGGCAGCTCGTTCGTCATCGTCGGCATGTCTTGCAGCCTCGCGTCGGTAGACAGGGCCGGCGAGCGTCGCGCTGCGGCGCGTCCGCGTCAAGCCGCCCAAGGTCACGGGCCGCGGGCGCGCCCGTCCGGCGGGGGAGCCGGGCGCCCCGCCCGGCCCGGCCGCCCCGTCGGCCCCCGTTCGGCCCCCGTGCGGCCACCGCGCCGTCCGCGCAGGCGCCCGCTTAAGATCGTCGCAGCCCGCACTTCCAGCGGCGCCCCCAGGAGACCACACGATGACCGTCAGCGTCGACATCGACCTCGGCTACGAATTCGCCGTCAAGGCGCCCGCCAAGGAGGTCTTCGCGGTGCTCGCCGACGTGCCGAAGTCCGCCAGCCACTTCCCGAAGGTGAAGAAGCTGCACGACCTGGGCGACAACGCCTACCGCTGGGAGATGCAGAAGGTGGGCACGGCGCAGGTCGGCATCCAGACCATCTACGCGTGCAAGTACAAGAGCGACGAGAAGAAGGGCAGCGTCACGTGGGCGCCGCACGAGGACGACAAGAGCAACGCGCAGATCAGCGGCAGCTGGAAGATCACGCCCGGCAAGGACCGCACGAACATCGTGCTGAAGACGAGCGGCACGGTCGAGGTGCCGCTGCCGGCGCTGATGAAGATGATCGTCGTGCCGGTGGTGACGAGCGAGTTCGAGGGCCTGGTCGAGAAGTACATCGAGAACCTGTGCAAGGCCTTCGGCGGCGAGGTGGAGTGACCCCCGCTGCCGCCGCCGCCTTCAGCGCCGCGGCGGCCTGAGCGCCAGCAGCCGCTCGCGCAGCCAGCGGTGGCCGCCGTCGTTGGCGTGCCGCCAGGTCCAGTGCATCGTCACGGTGATCGGCGGCAGGCCGAGGTCGAGCTCGGCCACCGCGAGGCCGAAGCGCTTCGCGAAGCGCTCGGCCGGTGACGACGGCACGACCATCGCGAGGTCGGTCTTGGCGATGATCGCCGGCGCCACCGTGAAGTAGGGCAGCGTCAGGCGCACGCGCGACGCGAGCCCCAGCAGGTGCAGCGCACGCGCCGGCTCGACGTGGCTGGCCACGAGGATGAACTCGAGCTGCGCCAGCCCTTCGCGGTGCTTCAGCCGCCGCGCCAGCGGGTGGCCGCGGCGCACCAGCGCCACGTAGCGCTCGTTGTCCAGCAGCACCGCGCTCTCGGTGCCCGAGAGGTCGAGGTTGGGCAGGAAGCCGACCGCCAGGTCGAGCCGCCCGTCGTGCAGCGCCGGCGCGATGGCCTCCGGCGGCAGCTGCGACGCCTCGATGCAGATGCCCCCGGCGCTGCGGCCCACGTCGGCCATCAGGCGCGGCAGGAACTCGTCGGCGCCGATGTCGCTCATGTGCACGGCGAAGCGCCGCGCCGAGCGCGCGGCGACGAAACGTTCGGTCTCGTTCAGCGCCACGTCCAGCGTCTGCAGCGCCTGCACCACCTGCGCCGCGAAGCGGTCGGCCTTCGGCGTGGGCACCACGCCGCCGCTGCCGCGCACGAACAGCGGGTCGTGCAGTGCCAGGCGCAGCCGCGTCAGCGCGTGGCTCACCGCCGGCTGCGACAGCGCCAGCCGCTCGGCGGCGCGGCTGACGTTGCGCGTCTCGTGCACGGCGGCGAAGACGTGCAGCAGGTTCAGGTCGAGATCGCGTACATGCATGGTGTGCATGTTATTCGTAACGTGCAGCGCATGGACGCGATGCGCGACGCAGGCCACCATTGCATGTTCCACCCTTGGCCAAACCCTTGGAAGTCCAGTTCACCGAACAGATCGAGCAGCTGAAGCTGGGCGCCGGCGCCACCTTCCACGGCGAGGGCATCCTCGCCATCACCAAGGGGCTGCTGCAGGCCGGCGTGGCCTACGTCGGCGGCTACCAGGGCGCGCCGGTGTCGCACCTGCTCGACGTGCTGGTGCAGGCCCGGCCGCTGATGCAGACGCTCGGCGTGCACGTCGAGGCCTGCAGCAACGAGGCCAGCGCCGCGGCGATGCTCGGCGCCAGCATCCACTACCCGCTGCGCGGCTGCGTCACGTGGAAGAGCATCGTCGGCACCAACGTGGCCGCCGACGCGCTGTCGAACCTCTCGTCGCCCGGCGTCACCGGCGGCGCGCTCATCGTCGTCGGCGAGGACTACGGTGAAGGCGCCAGCGTCATCCAGGAGCGCACGCACGCCTACGCGCTGAAGAGCACGATCGCCCTGTTCGACCCGCGCCCGGACCTCGGCAACATGGTGCGCCTCGTCGGCGAAGCCTTCGCGCTCAGCGAGGCCAGCAACATGCCGGCGATGATGGAGCTGCGCATCCGTGCCTGCCACGTGCGCGGCAGCTTCACCACCGCCGACAACGTGGCGCCGAAGCTCTCGACGCGCCAGCTCATCGACGAGCCGGCGCGCTTCGACTACATGCGCCTGGCGCACCCGCCGGTGACATTCCGGCACGAGAAGCTGAAGATCGAGGCGCGCCTCCCGGCGGCACAGCGCTACATCGTCGAGCACGGGCTGAACGAGGTGTTCGGCGCCGAGGCGCCGGCGCACGGCGACATCGGCCTCATCGTGCAGGGCGGCGTGTACCCGGCGCTCGTGCGCGCGCTGCAGGAGCTCGGCCTCACCGACGGCGAAGGCCGCCCTGCCCTGCCGGTGCTGTGCCTCAACGTCACGTATCCGCTGGCGCCTTCGCAGCTCTCGGACTTCTGCGCCCGCAAGCGCGCCGTGCTCGTGGTCGAGGAAGGCAGCCCGGAGTACATCGAGAAGGACGTCGTGCAGGCGCTCAGGCGGCTGGACGTGCAGACGCCCGTGCACGGCAAGGACGTGCTGCCCGCCGCCGGCGAATACACGGTGGAGGCGCTGGCGCGTGGCCTCGTCGGCTTCTTCGCGCAGCGCCTGCCGCAGCTCGACCTCGCACCGGCACGCGCCTGGCTGGCCGGCATCGACGCGGCGCGCACCGAGGTCGCCAAGGCGCTCGGCCCGCTGCCGGCGCGCCCGCCCGGCTTCTGCATCGGCTGCCCCGAGCGGCCGGTGTTCAGCGCGCTGAAGCTGGCGCAGCAGCAGGTGGGGCCGGTGCACGTGGCCGCCGACATCGGCTGCCACGCCTTCGCCACCTTCGAGCCCTTCAGCAGCGGCCACAGCATCCTCGGCTACGGCATGAGCCTGGCCAGCCGCGCCGGGGTCTCGCCGATGATGCAGCGCCGCTCGATCGCCGTGATGGGCGACGGCGGCTTCTGGCACAACGGCCTGCTCACCGGCGTGCAGGCGGCGCTGTTCAACGGCGACGATGCGGTGCTGCTGATCATGAAGAACGGCTACACCAGCGCCACCGGCACGCAGGACATCCTCAACACCCCCGACGACGAGGTGAAGGCCGCCGCAGCTGCGAGCGGCTCGCTGCACCAGAGCCTGGCGCACAAGAACCGCACGATCGAGGACACCTTGAATGGCATGGGCGTGCAATGGCTGCGCGTCGTGAACACCTACGAGGTCGACCACATGCGCCGCACGCTCGAGGAGGCACTGACGACGCCGTTCGCGGGCCTGAAGGTGATCATCGCCGAGGGCGAGTGCCAGCTCGAGCGGCAGCGGCGAATCAAGCCGTGGATCGCCGGGCTGCTGAAGCGCGGCGAGCGCGTCGTGCGCGTCAGGTACGGCGTCGACGAGGACGTGTGCACCGGCGACCACGCCTGCATCCGCCTGTCGGGCTGCCCGACGCTGACGCTGAAGGACAACCCCGACCCGTTGCGCGTCGACCCGGTGGCCACCGTCATCGAAGGCTGCGTCGGCTGCGGCCTGTGCGGCGAGAACGCGCACGCGGCGACGTTGTGCCCGAGCTTCTACCGCGCCGAGGTGATCCAGAACCCGCGCTGGCACGAGCGCCTCGCGGCGTGGCTGCGCGAGCGCGTCACCGGCGTGCTGCGACCCGCCTGACCGACGAAACCACGACGAAGAAGGAGACACGCGATGATCCGCCGCCGAACCCTCTGCACACGCGCGCTGGGCTGTGCCGCCGCCGCCTGCGCCCTGCTCGCCGCGCCGCTCGCCGCGCTCGCGCAGGCCTTCCCGACGAAGCCGGTCACGCTGGTCGTCAACTTCCCGCCCGGCGGCGCCGCCGACGTCATCGGCCGCGCCGTCGCGCAGCAGCTCTCCGAGCAGCTCAAGGAGCAGGTGGTGGTGCAGAACCGCCCCGGCGCCAACGGCAACATCGGCGCCGAAGCCGTGGCCAAGGCGCCGGCCGACGGCCACACGCTGCTGATGAGCAGCGGCGGCGCGATGACGGTGAACCCGTTCATCTACAAGAGCATGCCGTTCGACGCCGAGCGCGACCTGGTGCCCGTCTCGAGCACGGCGCGCGTGCTGGTCTTCCTGATGGCGCACCCGTCGGTGCCGGTGAACAACGTGCGCGAGTTCCTGGCGCACGTGAAGGCCAACCCCGGGCGGCTGTCGTTCGGCTCGCCGGGGACCGGCTCGAGCCCGCACCTGGCCGCCGAGATGATGAAGAAGCAGCTCGGCCTGTTCGCCGTGCACGTGCCCTATCGCGGCGCGGCGCCGGCCCTCACCGACCTGCTGGCCGGCAATGTGCAGTTCATGTTCGACCCCGGCCCCGGCCTGCGCCACGCCAAGGAAGGCCGGCTGAAGATGCTGGCCGTGGGCAGCCCGAAGCGGGCCGGCGCCTACCCCGACGTGCCCACGCTCGCCGAGGCCGGCCCGCCCGAGCTGCGCGGCTTCGACGCCGACACCGTGTTCGGCATCTACGCGCCGGGCGGCACGCCGGCGGCCCTCGTCGACCGGCTGCACGCCGAGATCAACCAGGCGCTCTCCACGCCGAAGGTGCAGGAGGTGATCCGCACGCTCGGCGCCGAGCCGATGGTGCTCACGCGCGCCGAGTTCATCGCGCGCCAGGAAGCCGACCGCAAGCGCTTCGGCGAGTTCATCAAGGCCAACAAGATCACGGCCGATTGACAGCGCACCGGGCCGCCGCGACATGACCCGCCCCGTCTGCATCCTCGTCTGCGCCCTCGGCGGCGAAGGCGGCGGCGTGCTCGCCGAGTGGCTCTACGGCGCGGCGGTGCGCGCCGGCCACGCGGCGCAGGCGACGAGCATCCCCGGCGTGGCGCAGCGCACCGGGGCGACGACCTACTACCTCGAGATCGCGCCCGAGCCCCTGCGCGAAGGCGCGCCCCGCGCGGTGTTCGGCCTGAGCCCGGTGCCCGGCTGCATCGACCTGCTCGTCTCCTCGGAGCTGCTGGAGACGGTGCGCCAGGCCGGCGCCGGCTTCGTCAGCCGCGAGCGCACGTGGGTCGTCAGCAGCACGGCGCGCGCGCTCACGGTGACGGAGAAGATGGCGCTCGGCGATGGCCGCGCCGACGCCGCCGCGCTGGCGGCCACGCTGCAGAAGGTTTCACGCGGCGTCGACCTGCTCGACCTGAACGCCCTGGCACGAGAGGCGAACACCGCCATCAGCGCCGTGCTGCTGGGCGCGATCGCCGGCAGCGGCGTGCTGCCGTTGCCGCGCAGCGCCTGCGAGGAAGCGATCCGTGCCGCCGGCAAGGGCGTCGCGCCGAGCCTCGCCGGCTTCGCGCTGGCCTTCGACGCGCTGGCGAAACGTCGCGCGCAGGAGCGCGAAGGGCGCGCGCTCGTCGCGGCGCTCGCCATGCCCGGGCCGTCGGGCAAGCCACCACTTGCACCGGCGCAGCTGCGCGCGCTGGCGCACCGGCGCGTCGCGGCGTACCTGGACGAGGCCTACGCCCGCCTCTTCGACGAACGGCTGGCGCGCTTGGCGGCCGCGGAAGCCGCCGGCCGCGGCGCCGGCGCGCCCACGCCGGCCGCCGACGAAGCCGCGCGCTGGCTGGCGCTGTGGATGTGCTTCGACGACATCGTGCAGGTGGCGGCGCTGAAGCTCGCCGCCAGCCGGCAGGCGCGCGTGCGGCGCGAGGTGAACGCCGCGCCGGCCGACATCGTCAGGACCTTCGACCACTTCAAGCCGGGCGTGCCCGAGCTGGCCGGCCTGCTGCCTGCGGCGCTCGCGAAACGGCTCGTGGCGTGGGACCGCGCACGTGTCGCCGCCGGCCGCGAGCCGTGGGCGCTGCCGATGAAGATCGGCACGCACACGCTGCTCGGCGCGCTGGCGCTGCGCCTTGTCGCGTCGCTGAGGCCGCTGCGCGCGCGCGGCCAGCGTTTCGCCGCCGAGCAGGCGCTGATCGAACGCTGGCTCGGCGCCGTCGAGCGCGGCGCACGCGAAGACGCCGCGCTCGGCCTCGCGCTCGCGCGCTGCGGCGCGCTGGTCAAGGGCTACGGCAGCACGAACGAACGCGGCAAGGAGAACCTGCTGCACATCGTCGAGCACCTGGCGTTCACCGCCGGCCGCAGCGCTGCCGAACGTGCCGAGGCGGTGCAGGCCGCCCGCACCGCGGCCAGCGCCGACGACGCCGGCCGTGCGCTCGACGCCACGCTCGTGGCGCAAGGCGTGCCCGCGAGGCCGCCGCGCGAGCACACCGTCCGCTGGTTCAAGCGCCGGCCGGCGGCCGAGGCGGCCGTCGCAGGCCCACGCCAATGAGCCGTTGCCCGTAGGCGGGGCGCGCCGCCTTTGCCGCGCACGCCCGAGCTTCGCCAGGCCGCCGCACCGCGGGTGGCGGCGAAGCCGCCGCGCTTCAGCGCTGGTCCGGCGCTCCCGGTGTGTGCGGCGTGCCGAAGTCCACCTCGGCCGCCGGGGCGACGGCGTTGCGCCGGCCGGGGAACGACATCCACGTCATCGCCACGTTCAGCTCGGCGACGATGTCGGCGGCTTCGACGCGGCGGCCATCGCCGATCGCCATCGTCGTGGTCGTGTGCGCGTCCTTCACCAGCGTCAGGTCGTAGCCGCGCTCGAGCGCGGCGTGCGCGGTGGCGCGGACGCACCAGTTGCTGGCCGCCCCGGCCAGCACGATGTGCGTGGCCTGCAGGCGCGCCAGCTCGCCTTCGAGCGAGGTCTGCTCGAACGCGGAGTTGAACTGCTTGGCGACGACGTGTTCCTCGCCCCACGGCGCGAGCTCGGGCACCCACTGCCAGGCGATGCTGCCGGCCGGCATCTCGGCATCGGCGTGCTGCACCCACAGCACCGGCACGTGCGCCGCGCGCGCCCGTTCGACGACGCGCGCCACGTTGCGCAGGATGCGCGTTCGCTCCCAGGCGTCGCGCAGCACGCCGACCTGCAGGTCGACGACGAGCAGCACGCTGTGGTGGCCGGGGCGGATGGTCGCCATCGCTGGACCTCGCGGGTGGGTGGGGTGGGGGTCAGTCCGCCGGCGGCACCCAGGGCTCGACCTTGTCCTGCTCGGCCGCGTCGTTGCGCGCGATGACGGCGCGCGCAGGCTCGGTGGCGCTGAGGTTCAGCGCCTCGTGCGGCACGCCGGGCGGCACGAAGAGGAAGTCGCCGGGTTCGCTGACCACCTCGTGCTCGAGCCTTTCGCCCCAGCGCGTGAGCACGCGGCCCTCGAGCACGTAGATGCCGGTCTCGTAGCCGACGTGGCGGTGCGGCTCGGCCTTCGCGCCGGGCGGGATGACGACGAGGTGCATCGACAGGCCGGTCGCGCCCACCGTCTGCCCGGACACGCCGATGAAGTACGGCAGCTTCTGCCGCGAGGTGACCTCGCGGTCGGGGCGGATGGCCTGAACCCTGGCGGTCATGCGTCGCTTTCTCCCGGCGTTGGCACGGCACGGGCCGGCCAGTTTCTGGGTGCCACTCGACCGGCGCATTCTCGCCCGGGCCACGCGGCGCGGGCGAAGCCGCCAGCGCACGGACCGTGCCGATGTCGCACCCCGCGGCCCCGGCCCCGGGGGCCGCGCTGCTGGCCGCGCCACGACCCGCGCTACTGCCCGCCCTTCAGCGCCGTGACCTCGATCTCGATGCGCATGCGCGGGTCGGCCAGGCCCGCCGAGATCATCGTCGCCGCCGGCCGCACGTCGCCGAAGGCCTTCTTCAGCACCGGCCAGGTCTGCGGGAACTCGGTCGCGTCGGGCAGCAGGTAGGTCACGCGCACGACGTCCGTCAGGCTCGCTCCGGCCTGGGCGAGCGCGGCCTCGATGTTGCGCAGGCACTGCTCGGCCTGCGCGACCACGCCTTCGGCGAGGGTCATCGTCCTGTAGTCGAAGCCGGTGGTGCCGGAGACGAAGACCCAGTCGCCCTGCACGACGGCACGCGAGTAGCCGATGTCGCGCTCGAACGTCGAGCCCGAGCTGATGAGCGTGCGTTTGCCGGTGGGCGAGCTCATGGATGGTGCCCCCAGGGTGCGGCCAGCAGCAGCTGGTTCGATTGCGTCTTCACCAGCGGCCGCAGCTGCCGGGCGAAGGCCATGAACGGCTCGTTCTCGAACAGGCGCTTCCAGAATGCGCGCCGCTCGTCGTCGCTGTCGAAGCGCCACAGGTGCACGAGTTGGTGCAGCTCGCCGGTGTCGCTGATGAAGTAGCCGATGCAGTGCTTCGCGAAGCCGCCGGCTTCCAGCGCCGGCCAGCCCTGCGTGGTGTAGAGCCGCACGACCTCGGCCATCTGGCCGACGGTGACGGAGTAGGTGCGCTTCTCGTAGACGGTGGGCATGGGTGGATGCGCTCCAGGGGTCTTCGTGGCGGCGCGACCCTAAGCCATCGGCGGCCGGCGCGCCAGCATGTCACCGATCAGCGACTCGTATGCCGCGGCCGCGCGCAGCACCGCCTTGTCGGCGAGCGGCGCGCCGATGAGCTGCAGCCCCATCGGCCAGCGGCCGTGCGCCGGGTGGAACCCGGCCGGCACGCTGATCGCCGGCGCGCCGGCGAAGGTGGCGTAGATCGTCGCTTCCATCCAGCGGTGGTAGGTGTCCATGGCGCGGCCGGCCACCGACTTCGGCCAGTCCCATTGGAGGTCGAACGGCCACACCTGCGCCACCGGCAAGGCCAGCAGGTGGAAGCGGGTGAACACGTTCGTCGCGAGGTGGTTGTGGAAGGCGCTGCGCACCTGCGAGGCACGCATGAAGGTGTTGAAGTCGAGTGCAGCGGCCTGGTCGTGCTCCCATAGCGCCTCGGGCTTGATGTGCGCCCGCGCGTCGGGCGCGCCGGCCAGCAGCAAGGCGACGTTGGGCGCGACCAGCGCGCGCCGCCAGACGAGCCAGGCGTCCCACAGCGCCGCGAGCGACGTGCCAAGCGCGGCACGCGCGCCGAGCGGCTCGACCTGCGCACCGGCCGCGCCCATGCGCGCCAGCGCCGCCTCGCAAAGGGGCACGATGCCCGGCTCCACGGCCAGGTGGCCGTCGAGGTCGCCGAGCCAGGCGATGCGCACGCCGCGCAGCGTCGCCTCCTTCGTCGTCGGCACGTAGCTCGACGGTTCGCTCGCGAGCGCCAGCGGCACGCGCCGGTCGTGCCCGGCCTGCGTCGACAGCAGCGCCGCGAGGTCGCGCACGGTGCGGCCCATCGGGCCATCGGTGCCGAGCTGGCTGACGTAGAGGTCGGGCTTCGGCCAGGCCGGCACGCGGCCGGCGCTCGGGCGCAGGCCGAACACGTGGTTCCAGCCCGCGGGGTTGCGCAGGCTGCCCATGAAGTCGGAGCCGTCGGCCACCGGCAGCAGGTGCTGCGCCAGCGCCACCGCGGCGCCGCCGCTCGAGCCGCCGGCGCTCACCGTCGTGTCCCAGGCATTCGGCGTGCGGCCGAAGAGACGGTTGTAGGTGTGCGAACCGAGGCCGAGCTCGGGCATGTTGGTCTTGCCGACGACGATGGCGCCGCTGGCCTTCATGCGCTCGACGTAGACGCTGTCCTGCGTGGCCACGGCGTCGGCCAGCAGCGGGCTGCCCTGCGTCGTCGGCAGGCCCTTGGCATGCGCGGTGTCCTTGATCGCCTGCGGAAAGCCGTGCAACCAGCCGCGCGAGCCCCAGCGGCCGCGGTGCCGCCCGCCCGGGCCGGTGAGCTCGGCGTCGCAGCGCGCCGCCTGGGCCAGCGCCACGTCGTCGGGCACGAGGTTGACGAGGGCGTTGAAGCGCGGGTTCAGTCGGTGGATGCGCGCCAGGTAGGCGGCCATCACCTCGCGGCAGGAGACCTTGCGTCCGTGGATCGCGCGCGACAGCGAGATGGCGTCGAGCGCCGTGATGTCGTCGCCGGGCAGCGGGCCGTCGCGGGCCGGCGTCACCGGCATGTGGCCTTCGGCCACCGGCTTGTCGTTGCGCCGCTCGTCCATCGGGCCGTCCGTCCTGCCGCCCGTCATGCGGCCAGCGGCGGCGGCTGGAAGCGCCGGTACGCCGTCTCCAGCCACTGCGCGAAGGCGAGCACGTCCATGTCGCCGAACGCCGGGCCGACCACCTGCGCGCCCACCGGCAGGCCGGCCGGCTCGCCCTCGCCGGGCTGCGTCAGCTCCAGCGGCACGGTGCAGGCCGGCAGCCCGACGAGCCCCGGGTAGCCGGCCCAGAAGAGCGCGTCGGTGCTCGGCTGCATCACCGTGCCACCGCCGGCGGTGCGCACGGGGATCAGCCGCTCCCAGCGCGGGCCCTGCTGGTTCTGCACGAAGGCCGCGGTCGTGGCGGTGGGGCAGACGACGAAATCGAAGCGCTCGAAGAACCCGGCCCACAGCGCGCGCAGCCGATGGCGCCGCTGGTCGAACTGCAGCCACGTGCGGTGGTCGGTGGTGTTGCCGCGGAAGTGGCGTGCGGGGTAGCTGCGGTCGCCGGCCGCGTAGCGCGCGGCCTGCCCGAGCGCGTCGGCGTAGGTGGCGTCGTCGTAGCGCGCGCCGGTGGCGGCGCGCATCAGGTGCAGGTAGACGGCATGGGTCTCGGCGCTGTCGACCGGGCGCGCGTTCTCGTCCACGTGCACGCCTTCGCGGCGCAGGAAGTCCACCAGGCGTGCCAGCGCGGCACGCAGAGGCGCATCGACCTTCGCTTCGTCGTCGTCGGCGATCACCGCGACGCGGCATCGCCGCGGCGGCGTGCCGCGCGTGCGCCAGGCGACCGGCACGCGGCCGAGCGGCGTGATCATCGTCGGCGCGTCGGCCAGCACGTCCATCGCCAGCTGCAGGTCGAAGGCGCTGCGCGCCAGCGGGCCGATGGCGGCGATGTCGTAGTTGTCGCACTCGGGCTGCGGCGCCAGCTCGTGCCCGCGCTGCGTCAGCACGCCCCAGGTCGGCTTCAGGCCCCACACGCCGCAGTAGTGCGCCGGGTTGCGGATCGACGCGCCGATGTCGCTGCCGAGCTCCAGCGCCGTCAGCCCGGCGGCCAGCGCCGCCGCCGAGCCGCCCGACGAGCCGCCCGGCGTGCGCGCCGGGTCCCACGGGTTGTGCGTGGTGCCGTAGACCGGGTTGAAGCTCTGCCAGTCGGCCAGCGAGGCCGGCACGTTCGTCTTGCCGAAGACCACCGCGCCCGCCGCCTTCAGCCGCTGCACGGCGTGCGCGTCCTTGGCCGCGCGGTTGTCGGCGAACGACGAGAAGCCGAAGGTCGTGGGCAGGCCGGCGACGTTGAACGACTCCTTCACCGTCATCGGCAGGCCGTGCAATGGGCCTTGGACTTCGCCGCGTGCCAGCGCCGCATCGGCCGCGTCGGCGCACGCACGCGCGCGTTCGGCGTCGAGCACGACCACGGCGTTGAAGCGGGGGTTGAGCCGCTCGACGCGTGCCAAGTAGAGCTCGAGCAGTTCGCGTGCGCTCACTTCGCGCCGCCGCAGCCGGCGCGCCAGCTCGTGCGCAGGCAGGAAGGCGAGATCGTGCATGGCGCGTTTGTACAGGATGCGCCGGCACCGGCCCCCGCGAACGCGGTGGGCCACCCGGGCTCAAGCCGCACCGCGGCCGACCGAAAACCCGAACAGCGGGGACGCCACGAACGCGCGACCCGCACCGCTTCCGGGGAACGACAACATGCCTGCCTCCGCATCCGAATCCGCATCCTCACCCGCCACCGCGACTGCGGCCGAAACGGCTGCGGCGCCCGCGCGTTCGCCGTTCGCGCGCGTAGGCCAGGTCGTGGCGGGGCTGGCCCTGCTGCTGGGTGGCTCGTTCGCCTCGAGGTCACGCCAGCGCCAGGCCGAACGTCGCGTCTCGCCGGCGCCCGGCAACGAGCGCCCCGCGCGGCCGGCCGCCGCGGC
>JAHCKS010000041.1 GCA_026125665.1 Rubrivivax sp. | reverse complement strand
GCGGGCTTCATCGCCTGGACGATGGCGCCGCATGTCGGGGCCGGCCTGGCCTGGGGCTGGGCCGCGGCCGCCATCGGCCTGTGGACCGTGCGGGCGCTGGTGTGCCGGGCCCTGCTGGCACGGCCGCCAGCGCCGCAGCGCGTGCGTCGGTGGATCCGCCGCCTGGTGGCCGCGGCGACGCTGAGCGGCGCCGTCGCGGGCTCGTCGGCGCTGCTGTTCTTCGGCGCGCCGCCGCTGGAGTGGGCGCTGATGACGATGGTGCTGTGCGCCTGGAGCGCCGGCGGCATCGCCGTCTCGGCCGCGGTGCCGGCGGCGTTCTACGGCCTCGTCGGCGCCTTCCTCGTGCCACTGGCGATCGGCTGGCTCGCCTCGACGATGCCGCTGCGCGTGCCCGTGGCTGGCATGATCGTCCTCTTCCTCGCCTACCTGATCCTGTTCGCGCGCGACGGGGCCGAGCTCGTGGCGCGCGCGCTGCGCGTGGGCTTCGAGAACGAGGACCTGGCGCGCCAGCTGCGCCAGCGCGAGGCCGAGGCGCGCAGCGCGCGCGAGCGCGCCGAGGAAGCCAACCGGGCCAAGTCGCGCTTCCTCGCCGCCGCCAGCCACGACCTGCGGCAGCCGCTGCACTCGCTGCTGCTGCTGCTGGACCACGCACGGCGCTCGACGCAGGACCCGAAGGTCGCCGGCACGCTGGAGCAGGCGGCCCGTTCGGCCGATTCGCTGCGCGAGCTGTTCGGTGCGCTGCTCGACCTCTCGCGGCTCGATGCGGGCAGCCTCGTGCCGGAGTCCAGGCCGTTGCCGCTCGGGCGGCTGCTCGATCGCCTGGCCAACGACTACCGCCCGCGCGCCGAAGGCAAGGGGCTCGCCTTCACCTGCGCGAGCTCGAACGCGTGGGTGCACAGCGACGCGGTGATGCTCGACCGCATCCTGCGCAACCTGCTGGACAACGCGATCAAGTACACCGACGCGGGCTTCGTCGCGCTCGAGGTGGCCGGCGACGGCGACGGCGACGCGGACGCCGCGGTGGACGACGGCCCTGGCGAGCGAGCGGACGTGGCCGCCGGAGCCGGCAGCGCCACCGGACGAGGATCTGGCGGCGGCAGGAGCCACGACTGCCCGCCGCCCGACTTCGTGCGCGTGACGGTGCGCGACAGCGGGGTCGGCATCGGCGAAGCCGACCTCGGTCGCATCTTCGAGGAGTACTTCCAGGCCGGGCCGGCGGCGCAGCGGCATGAGCCGTGGCGTGCCGGCGGGGCCGGCATGGGCCTCGGGCTCGCCATCGTCAGGCGGCTCGCCGACCTGCTCGGCCACCGCATCGACGTGTCATCCGCGCCGGGCCGCGGCAGCGTGTTCGCCGTCACGCTCCAGCGCTGCGCCCCGCCGCTGGCGAAGGAAACGGCCGGCCCCGCGGCGCTGCCGCCACGCGACTTGCTCGACACGCTGCGCGACGTGGTCGTCGTGGTCATCGAGGACGACGCCGCGGTCGCCGGCGCCACGCGCACGCTGCTCGAGGACTGGGGTTGCCGCGTCGTCGTTGCCGCCGACGGCGCGCTGGCCGTCGCAGCGCTGGACGCGGCGGGTTGGTCGCCCGACGCCATCCTCGCCGACTGGCGGCTGGCCGGGCCGGAGAACGGGCTGCAGGCCATCGAGCGCGTGCAGGCGCGCCACGGCGAGCGGCCCGCGGCCATCGTCACCGGCGAGCTCGAGCCGGCCACCATCGACGTGCCGGCGCACCTGGCGGTGGCGGTGATGCAGAAGCCGCTGCGCGCCGCCGAGCTCGCGGGCTGGCTGCTGTCGTGGAGGTCCATCGAGTAGCATGCCGTCGCGCGGGGGCGTGCATGCAAGTCCTCTTGATCGACGACCACGAGATCGTGCGCGCCGGCACGCAGCGGCTGCTCGAACGCATCGCCGCCGAGCTGCATCCGGGCACCGCGCTCGACTTCGCGGCCGTGCGCGATGTCGCTGCGGCACTCGCCCTGCCGGCCACCGGCGTGGAGCTCGTGCTGCTCGACTACCACCTGCCCGGGACCTCGGGCGTCGAGGCGCTGCGCGCCGTGCGGGCGCACTTCGAAGGCGCCTCGGTGTGCCTGCTGTCGGCCGAGACGACGCCGCAGCGCGTGCGCGAGGTGATCGAGGCGGGCGCCTCGGGCTTCATCCCGAAGACCTACGCGCTCGACGAGATCGAGGCCGCGCTGCGTGTCGTGCTGCGCCACCGCGTCTACCTGCCGGCCGAGCTGTTGCTCGCCGAGCCCGCCGCGGCACCCGAGCCGGACTCGGCACCCCGCGAGCAGCTCGCGCACTTCGTCGCCAACGAGCTCTCGCAGCGCCAGCGCCAGGTGCTCGCGCTGGCCGTGCGCGGCCTGCCCACGAAGCTGATCGCACGCCAGCTGGCCATCGCCGAAGGCACGGTGAAGGTGCACCTGTCGATGGTCTACCGGGCGCTGGGCGCCCGCAACCGCACCGACGCGCTCTACCGCGTGCTCGCCGCCGACGCCGCGGAGGCCCTCGATCAGGCATGACCTGCGGCCGGCCGGCAGGCAGGCCGCGGCGCCGCGGCTCGGCCGCGCGCTCGGCCTGCTGCGTTCGCTGGCCATCTACCACGGCATCCCCGGGCGGCGCGCGCGCCTGCAGGCGTTCTACGCGCCGCTGGTGCCGGCGGGCGGGCTGGCGTTCGACATCGGCGCCCATGTCGGCAGCCGCGTGCGAGTGTGGCGGCGGCTGGGCGCGCGCGTCGTGGCACTCGAGCCGCAGCCCGACTGCCTGCGCGTGCTGCGCGCGATGTTCGCGCGCGATGCCGGCGTCGTGCTGCGCGCCGAGGCCGTGGGCGAGCGCGCCGCCCAGGCCGAGCTGCTGCTCAGCGCGCGCCACCCCACCGTCGCCACGCTGTCGGCGGGCTGGGCCGAGCGCGTGGGCGCCACGCCGGCGTTCCGCACCGTGCGCTGGGAGACGCGGCTGCGCGTGCCGCTGACGACGCTCGACGCCCTCGTCGACGAGCACGGCATGCCGGACTTCGTGAAGATCGACGTCGAGGGGCACGAACTGGCGGTGCTGCAGGGCCTGTCGCGCCCGCTGCCGGCCCTGTCGTTCGAGTACCTCGCCGCGCTGCCCGACGCGGCGCTCGCCTGCATCGAGCGGCTGGAGGCGCTGGCCCCCTACCGCTACCGCGCCTGCGCCGGCGAGCGCTTTCGCTGGCTGCAGCCGGCGCCGCTGGCTGCCGATGCGATGCGCCGCTGGATCGCCACGCTACCGGCTGGCGCCGGGTCCGGCGACATCTACGCGTGGCGCGTCGAACACGCGCACGAGCAGCGCGGTCAGCTCGTGCAGGCCACCGAGGGCACGGGGCCCCGGCTCGAGCCCTGAGACGAAGCCGGCCTCGCGCAGCCGCCCCAGCAGCGCCGCGTCGCGCGTGACGACGTGCACCGGCACCTCCCACGACGCGCCGCTGCCCGCGACGGCGGCATGTGGCTGGTGGTCGCCGACGATGATCGTGAGCAGCGCGCCGGGCGCGCGCGGCTGAGTGACGGCAGCGCCGTCATCGGCCGGGCCGCCGAGGTACTCGCCGAGCCAACGGAACGTCAGCGACATCGCGCGCACGTAGCCGGCCTCGCCTTCCACCTGCTCCGCTGGCGACATCGCCTGGGCAAGCTGCTCGCGCGACCAGGCCTCGGGCGTGAGCAGGCGTGCCCAGTCCGGCTGGTACGGCGCGAGCGGATGGAACGGCGCGTGCGTGTCCAGCAGCGGAAAGACGACGAAGCGCGGCCGCCGCGGCGCCTCGGCGGCGCCCGCCCCGGGCGGGAGCGGCGCCAGTTCCTGCGCATGCAGAAGCGCCAGCGACGCCTGGTCGGGCACGCGCCAGTAGCCGAACGCCGGGCCGGCGTAGCCGACCGCGTGCACGTCGGCATAACGCTCGAAGCCGTAGAAGCTGCCTTCGGGCCACGGCCGGTGCATGCCCGGCATCCAGCCCACGGTGCGGTAGCCGTGGCGCGCGAAGTGGCTCACCAGCGTCGGGCGGCGCGTGCCCAGCAGCAGCGCGTAGTCGTCGGGGTCGTGCGTGTCCACGCCGGCCAGCAGCGCCGCGTGCGCGAGCCACGAACCGCCGCCGAAGGTGGGCGAGCGCCAGCGCGCCGACACCACCTGCCGGCCACCGCTCTCGATCGCCGCCCGCAGCCGCTCGCGCGGCGCTGCCAGCCCGGCGGCCAGCGCCGGACGCTCGAAGGAGCTCATGCCGTACGACTCGGCGAACAGCAGCAGCACGTCGGCGCCGCGCAGTGCGCCGACGTTGGCCGCGAAGTCGGGGCTCGGCGTCAGGCGCGACTCGACGCGCTCGCGCGAAAGCGCCTTCGCTGCAAAGGTGGCCTGCTGCGCCAGCACGGGCGTCACCGGCAGCGAGAAGAACCAGCGCGTGTCGGCCGCGACGAAAGGGTGCGCGGCGAAGCTCGCGCACAGCAGCGCCGCGCCGCCGGCGACCGCAGGCCGCGCCGGCCGCCGCTGCAGGCACTCGGCGAGCACCGCGAGCGCCCAGCGCAGCACCAGTGCCACGGCGGCCACGGCCGCCACCGCGGCCAGCGCCGCGCCGATCACCCACCACGCCGGCCAGGCCGCCCAGGCCAACGCGAGCAGCGGCCCCACGTGCGGCAGGTCCCAGACCAGGTTCACCGGCCGCCCGAGCAGCACGAGCACCGTCACGTCGACGTAGCGCGCGACGACGAGCACCGTGCCCACCGCTGCCAGCGCCCAGGCGGCACGTGCGCCGAGGCGCCACGCCGGCCCCCGCCACGCCGCCCACGCCAGCAGCGCCAGCACCGCCGCGACGAGCTCGAACGACAGGCGCGGGCTCCAGTGCACACCGGCGGCGTCGAGCCGGCTCTCGAAGGTGAGCAAGGTGTTGAGCACGAAGGCGGCGGCGGCGAAGCGCAGCAGCCACGCGCCGGCGCCGGGCTCGGCCACCGCCGCCCGGCGCCCCTGCCGCGGGCGCCGACGCTGCGCGCCGGCGCGCGAGCTGCCGCAGGTCCTTGCCGAACGAGGCGGCGAGCAGCACGAGCCCGAACGCGCACAGCGCCGACGACACCGGGCGCGGCCACACCGGCGCCAGCGCGGCGACGAGCACGGTGATCTGCAGCACGCACACCGCCTGCCTCCGCCGGCTGGGCGCGAGCGGCGCCGCGAGCCACGGCCACTCCCAGGCCGCGGCGACGAAGGCGTAGCGCATCAGGCCCGACAGCAGCACCCACGGCCCGGCGCGGTCGAGCTGCCAGGCCAGCGCGCTCAGCACCAGCGTCAGCCAAGCGTCGGTCTCCATGTCGAAGCGCGCCCCGAAGGCGCTGGCCATGTGCGCGCGACGGGCGAGCGGGCCGTCGACGGCGTCGAGCAAGGCCGCCACCGTGGCCACGCCGACGAGGGCCCAGGCCAGCGCCGCCGGCAGCGTGGCGCGTGCCTCGGCCACCGGCGCCGCGACGACGGCCAGAACCGCCGCGAGCAGCATGCCGAGCGCCAGGCGAAGCAGCGTGACGCGGTTGGCGGCGCCGAAATGCGCATGCGGCGCGGCGCGCGCGAACGCGCGTGCGACGACCCACAGCGCGGC
Source organism: Rubrivivax sp. (assembly GCA_026125665.1). Taxonomy (GTDB): domain Bacteria; phylum Pseudomonadota; class Gammaproteobacteria; order Burkholderiales; family Burkholderiaceae_C; genus Rubrivivax. The sequence continues at coordinate 35,241 of JAHCKS010000041.1, read as the reverse complement.
GGCCATCGCACCCGCCGCCCCCGCGACATACGGCAGGCCCCAGCCCGCGGCCGCGGCGACGGCCCCGGCCGCGGCAAGCTGCAGCAGCCAAGCCAGCGCGAGGTCGCGCCGCACTGGCGCAGGGAGGCCGGGTTCCACGTGCGATCATTCTGCGGCAAGGGCTCACGCCATGCACGACGCCGCCGACCATGCCGCCGACCACGTGTCAGACGACGCCTTGGCCTGCTGGCTCGCCGCGCCGGGCCGCGCCGAGATCCGTCGCGAGCCGCTGCCGCCGCCGGGTCCGCTGGACGTGCGGGTGCGCGCGCTGCACAGCGGCGTGAGCCGCGGCACCGAGGCGCTGGTGTTCCGCGGCGAGGTGCCCCCGGGCGAACACGCGCGAATGCGGGCGCCCTTCCAGGCCGGCGACTTCCCGGCGCCGGTGAAGTACGGCTACGCGAGCGTGGGGGTGGTCGAGGCGGGGCCGGCGGACGTGCTGGGCCGCACCGTGTTCTGCCTGCACCCGCACCAGGACCGCTACGTCGTGCCCGCCGCCGCCGTGCACGTGTTGCCACCCGGCGTACCGCCGGCGCGCGCCGTGCTGGCGGCGAACATGGAGACGGCGGTGAACGTGTTGTGGGACGCCGGCCCGCGCATCGGCGAGCGCATCGCCGTCGTCGGCGGCGGCGTGGTCGGGCTGCTCGTGGCGTGGCTCGCGGCACGCCTGCCGGGCGTGCGCGTGCAGGTGGTGGACCACCAGCCGGCGCGCCGCGCCGTGGCCGAGGCGCTCGGCGCGAGCTTCGCCGAGCCGGGCGGCGCCGCGCCCGAGGCCGACCTCGTCGTGCACGCCAGCGGCAGCGCCGAGGGCCTGGCCACGGCGCTGCGCCTGGCCGCCTTCGAGGCCACGGTGCTCGAAGCCAGCTGGCACGGCACGCGGCCGGTGGCCGTGCCGCTGGGCGAGGCCTTCCACGCCCGGCGCCTGACGCTGAAGAGCACGCAGGTCGGGCACGTGGCCACGGCGCAGCGTGCACGCTTCGACACGCGCCGGCGCATGGCGCTGGCGCTCGAGCTGCTGGCCGACCCGGTGCTCGACGCGCTCGTCACCGACGTGGCGCCGTTCGCCGAGCTGCCGGCGGTGCTGGCGCGCCTGGCAGACGAGACGCGGGGTCCCCCGGCCACGTTGTGCCAGCGCATCGACTACCCGGGCGCCGCCTTCGCCTGAGGCGCCAAGACGCAGGAGGACCGAGAGCACATGTACAGCGTCACCGTGCGCGACCACGTGATGATCGCCCACAGCTTCCGCGGCGCCGTCTTCGGCCCGGCGCAGCGGCTGCACGGCGCGACCTATGTCGTCGACGTCGAGTTCACTCGCGCCGAGCTCGACGGCGATGGCGTCGTCGTCGACATCGGCCGCGCCGCGCAGGCGCTGAAGGCCGTGCTCGAGCCGCTCGCCTTCCGCAATCTCGACGAGCTGCCCGAGTTCGCCGGGCGCAACACGACCACCGAGTTCCTCGCACGCGTGGTCTTCGATCGCATGGCCGCGCGCATCGCCGCCGGCGAGCTCGGGCCGCACGCCGGCGGGTTGCTGCGCATGAAGGCGACGATGCACGAATCGCACGTGGCGTGGGCCTCGTTCGAAGGCACGCTCGGCTGATGACGAGCGGTCGCGTGCACAACCGTGACCGGTGAAGGGATGAACGCCGCGGCGACGGCACCGCGTCCCGGGCGCCATTGCGCGCTGCTGCTGCCCGGCGACCTCGACACCCCCACCGGCGGCTTTCGCTATGACCGCCACGTCGCCCGGGGCCTGCGCGCGCGCGGCTGGCACGTGCAGGTGCTGCAGCTCGACGGCCCGTTCGCCCCGGGCAGTGCAGCGCAACAGGCGGACGCCTGGCGCCAGGCCGAGGCCGCCGTCGCGCCGCTGGCCGACGGCACGGCCGTCATCGCCGACGGGCTCGCCTTCGGCCACCTGCCCGAGCTGGCCGAACGGCACGCGCGAAGGTTGTGCTGGCTCGCCCTCGTGCACCACCCGCTGGCCCTGGAGACGGGCCTGTCGCGCAAGGAAGCGGCAGCGTTGCGCACCAGCGAACGCCGCGCCTGCGCCGCGGCCCACCGCGTCGTCGTGACGAGCGAGGCCACGGCGCGCCTGCTGCCGCAGGAGCTGCAGCTGCCCCGTGAGCGCGTGCTCGTCATCGAGCCGGGCTGCATGCGGCCGCGGGCCGCGGCGCGCCGGCACGCGCACTGGGCCGCAGGGCCGCCGCGCCTGCTGTGCGTGGCCTCGCTGACGGCGCGCAAGGGCCACCTCGTCCTGCTGCGGGCGCTGGCCGGCCTGGGCGAGCTGCCGTGGGAGCTGCACTGCGTCGGCAGCCTCGACCGCGACGCCGGCACCCGGCGCGAGGCGTTCGATGCGGTGGAGCGGGCCGGCCTCGGCGCGCGCGTCTTCTGGCACGGCACGGCCGACGGTGCGGCGCTCGAGGCGCACTACGCCGCCGCGGACCTGTTCGTGCTCGCCTCTCACTTCGAGGGTTACGGCATGGTCGTCGCCGAGGCGCTGGCACACGGCCTGCCGGTGGTGGCCACCGACGCCGGCCATGCTTCGGCGTTGCTGGCCGGTGGCGCCGGCGTCGTCGTGCCGCCGGGCGACGCCGGGCGGCTGCGCGCCGTGCTGGCAGGCCTCCTTGCCAGTCGCGAACGGCGCGCCGAGATGGCGGCAGCGGTCCGGCGCGCGCGGGCGCGCCTGCCGACCTGGCGCGACACCTGCACGCGCTGGGAGCAGCTGTTGCTTGCCTCGTCGGCGCGGGCCGCTGGCAGCGCAACGGGCGGCAGGGCTGCCAGCGCCAGCTGCCCGCGCGGCGGCGCGGCGGCGCCGACTGAAACGCGCCTGCGCGAAGGCGCCGACCGCGCGGCGCGCGACAGAGACCGCTGCCGCCCTGGCCCGCCGGCCTGGCCGCCGCCTTTGCGCGGCCGGCGCGGCGACCGCGGCACCGCTACGCGGTATCGATCTGGCTGCGGCACCGGTGCCGCGCTGCGCTGGCTGGCGCCGCGACTGGGCGGCGAGCAGCAGTGGCTGCTGGTCGATCACGACGCCGCGCTGTTGCGGGCCGTGCCGGCGGCGCTGGAGCGGTGGGCGCGGCGGCAAGGCCATCGTGTCGCGGCGCGCGCGAGCGCGCCGCTGCGACTGGCCGGCGACGGTTTCGCGGCCGCCATCCAGTGCTGCCGACTCGACCTGCGGCAGGGCCTGGCCGATCTGCCGTTGGCCGCCGCCGAGATCGTCAGCGCCTCGGCATTGCTCGACCTCGTGTCGGAGCGCTGGCTCGACGCGCTGATCGGACAGGCGCGCCGCGGCGCGGCGGTGCTCTCGCTGTCGCTCGTCGTCGACGGCAGGCTCGAGTGGCAACCCGCACTCGACGGCGACGACGAAGTGGCCGCAGCGTTCGCCCGGCACCAGCGACGCGACAAGGGGTTCGGCGGGCCGGCCCTCGGCGCACGCGCGCCTGCCGTCGCGCGGCGGGCGCTCGCGCGCGCCGGCTACGAGGTGGCCGCGGCCCACAGCGACTGGCTGCTGCCGGCGGGCCGCTGGAGGCGGCCTTCGTCGCCGGCGTGGCCGGCACTGACCGAGCGCAGCCGGCGAGCAGCGATCCGCGGACCGCGGGCGCCTCAGCGTGGCGGGCGCGCCGCAGCGCCGCCGCCGGGCCCTGCTGCGTGCGTGTCGGCCACGTCGAGCTGCTCGCCTGGCGGCCAAGCGACCGGTGAGGCCGCTGAGTCGCCACGCTGCGCGGTGGCGCGCGTGGCCCGCAGGTCGAAGTCCCAGAGCATGTCGTCGCCCAGGCGAACGACGCGGCCGCTGAAGCGCGGGCAGTCGGCCATCGTGCCGCCCGGCGGCAGGCTCAGCCCGCGGCGGCCCTCGCCGATGAGCACCGGCGCCAGCGCCAGGTGCAGCCGGTCGAGCAGGCCCTGCTCGAGGAAACGCGAGACGGTGACGCCGCCGCCCTCGACGAAGACGACGCGCAGGCCCTGCGCGACGAGCGCGCGCAACGCCACCGCCGCGTCGAGGCGGCCGTCGCCGCCGCACAGCCCGGCCAGCGGCAGCGTGCGCGCCGCCACGCGTGCGGCGCGGGCCGGGTCGTGCCAGCGCTCGTCGGTGAGCCACAGCGTCGGCGCCTCGGTGTCCTGCAGCACACGCGCCGTGAGCGGCACGCGCTGCATCGGGTCGAGCACCACGCGCGTGGCGTGCGGCCCGGGCACGCGGCGCGTCGTCAGCCGCGGGTCGTCGGCCGCGACCGTGCCGGCACCGACGACCACGGCGTCGCAGAGGGCGCGCAGGCGGTGCATGTGATCGAGGTTGCTCTCGCCGGTGACGAAGCGAGAGTCGCCACTGCGCGTGGCGATGAAGCCGTCCAGGCTCTGCCCGAGATGTGCCAGCACGTAGGGCGGCGCCTGCGCCGGGCGCCGCACGAGCGGCTCGTAGAGCGTGACGAGCCGGGCCGTGGCTTCGTCCAGCGGTTGCGGCAGCACCCACTGCGGCACGCGCCGCCCGGCGCGGCGCTCCTGCACGCCGTGCAGCGCGGCGGCCCACACACCGGCCCAGGTGGGCCCGTGCCCGGCCCATTCGCCATCCGTGGCGAGGGCATTCAAGCTGCCTCTCCGCCCGCGCCACGACGCGGCCGCGCCGGACGCGGCGTCGAGCCGTTCACCTGCAGCCAGGCGCGCAGGTCGGCCGAATCGGGCTGCTGCAGCATCTCCTCCCAGGCCGGCGAGCCGAGGTCCCGCCGCGCCTGCCGCACGATCTCCAGCACCGCCTCGCGCGTGCCCGCATCCGCCGGCCGACGGGGCGGCGCGAAGGCCGGGTCGAGCCGCACCGCGCAGCGCGCGCGGTTGTAGTGGTAGTACAGGCCCTCGCGCACGGCGTCGCCGCGCAGCTCGACCGCGCGGTCCAGGGCCTGCAGCGCACGCTGCCAGTCCGGCGCCGACTGGTCGACGAGCGCATAGCCGAGCTGGCCGTGCGGCGCATGCCAGCGCGCCTCGTCGGCAGCCAGGGCCTCGAACACCGGGATCGTGCGCTCCATGCGGCGCTTGTCGGCGAACCACGTGTCGCGGCGCAGCTGCGAGGCCATGCCGAACATCGCCTGGCGGACCTCGCGCGTGGCATGCGCGATCGCGTCGTGCAACCGCTTGAGGCCGGCCGCGTCGAGCGCGCTTTCGCCGAACAGCTGCCGGTAGCCGAGCAGCAGCGCCGTCTCGCCGACCTTGAACTGCGGCATCGAGGCGTCGATGGCGCCGATGCCGGCGCCTTCGCTGCCGTACAGCAGCTCGATCTGGCGGCTGAACTGGAACTGCAGGTCCTCCTTGTTCCGGTACAGCGTGACGTAGTGCTTGAGCTCCTTCAGCCGCGCCTTGAAGTCGAGCAGCGAGCGCACGTTGTCGTCGAGCTCGCCGGTCAGCACGTAGTCGTTGCGGAAGTACGTGTAGATGCGCGGCCCGGTGCCTGCGGCGACGTCGGCCACCGCGGTCTCGAACTCCTCGCGCGTGAACCGGCCCACCTTCGTGAAGAACAGCATCACGAAGATGTCGCAGTCGCGCACCGCCTGGTTGTATTCGTGCTGCAGGCCATGCGGCGACATCGCGTCGAGGAAGTGCTCCCAGACGCGCACCCGGAAGGTCCAGCCGCGCGGCTCCCACTGCTCGTTCAGCTGTCCGACGAGCAGGCGAAAGGCCTCGCGGTCCTCGCGCAGCTCTTCGGAGGAGGCCAGGAAGATGCGGCGCACCGGCATGCATACCTCCCGAGGGCAGGACGCACCCCCGTGCCGACGATGGTAGCGAGCACCCGGCGCCCCTGCCGGCAAGACGGCCGGCAAGGCGGCCGCGTGCCCGTCCTACACTCGACGGGTGGGCACCAAGCCGGCTCCCTTCGCGTTGCCGTGAACGCCGCGGACATCGACGCGCGCCTGCGCGCGGCGCTGGACCCCTTGCGCCTGGAGGTGCAGGACGACAGCGCGCGGCACGCCGGCCATGCCGGTGCGCGCGAGGGCGGCCACTTCACCGTGCGCATCACCAGCGCGCGTTTCGCCGGCCTCACGAGGGTGGCGCGGCATCGCCTCGTGTATGATGCCCTCGGCCCTCTGGCCCCGCAGCGCGTGCATGCGCTGGCCATCGAAGCGCGGGCGCCGGATGAATGGCCCGACGGCGGTTGATCGCCCGGCTCGCTGCGCAGTCTGTCTTGCCCACATGCGCGCGGCCGTCGCCCTCCGGCGCCGTCGCAGCCGTCTCCTCCACCACCCGCTGTCTCTTCCTGCCGTCGCCGCCCCACGGTGGCCGCCGGTCCACCCACCGCTGAGCGACCCTCATGACCCGCACCCCGTCTTCGCCGCGCGCCACGCTGCGCCTCGCCGCCATCGCCACTGCCGTTGCCGCGGCCTCGCTGCTGCCGCTGGCGGCTTCGGCGCAGAACCTGGCCATCGTCAACGGCAAGGCGGTGCCGAAGGCCCGCGTCGACGCCCTCGTCAAGCAGGCGCAGCGCGCCGGCCAGCAGGTGGGTCCCGAGGTGATGCAGCAGGCGCGCGACCAGGTCGTGCTGCGCGAGATCTTCGCGCAGGAAGCGACGCGCCTGGGCCTGGCAGCCAGCGCCGACTACCGCGAGGCGATGGAGATCGCCCGCCAGAGCATCCTCATCCGCGAGCTCTTCGAGGACTTCCGCAAGAAGAACCCGGTCAGCGACGACGACGCGCTGCTCGAGTACAACAAGTTCAAGGCCGCCGCCACCGGCACCGAGTACCGCGCACGCCACATCCTGGTAGAGAAGGAAGAGGAAGCCGTGGCGCTGATCAAGCAGATCAAGGCCGGCGGCAAGTTCGACGAGCTGGCGAAAAAGCACAGCAAGGACACCGGCTCGGGCGAGAAGGGCGGCGACCTCGACTTCGCCAAGCCCGACAGCTACGTGCCCGAGTTCGGCAAGGCGCTCACGGCGCTGAAGCCCGGCGAGATGACCGAGACGCCGGTGAAGAGCCAGTTCGGCTTCCACATCATCAAGCTGGAAGAGACGCGCGAGGCGCCGTTCCCCGCGTTCGAGGACGTGAAGGGCCAGCTCAGGCAGCGCCTGGAGCAGCAGAAGGTGCAGAAGTACCAGGAAGATCTGCGCACGAAGGCGAAGACGGACTACAAGTTCGGAGGCTGACTCCGCGCCGGCCTGCGGTTCAGATCACGAAGACGGTCGAGCCGGTCGTCTTCCGCCCTTCGAGGTCGCGGTGCGCCTGCGCCGCGTCGGCGAGCGGATAGCGCTGGTCGATGCGGATCTTCACCGCGCCGCTCTGCACGACGGCGAAGAGGTCCTCGGCCATCGCCTGCGTCACCTCGCGCGTGGCGATGTGCGTGAACAGCGTCTGCCGCGTCACGTACAGCGAGCCCTTGGCCGCCAGGATCTGCGGCGCGAACGGCGCCACCGGGCCGCTCGCGTTGCCGAAGGCGGCCAGCAGGCCGAACGGGCGCAGGCAGTCCAGGCTCTTCTCGAAGGTGTCCTTGCCCACCGAGTCGTAGACCGCCTTCACGCCCTTGCCGCCGGTGATCTCCTTGACGCGGGCGACGAAGTCCTCCTTCGTGTAGTCGATGACGTGCGCGGCGCCGTGCTCCTTGGCCAGCGCGCACTTGGCGGCGCCGCCGGCGGTGCCGATGAGCTGCAGGCCGAGCGCCCTGGCCCACTGGCAGGCGATGAGCCCGACGCCGCCGGCCGCGGCGTGGAACAGCACGTGGTCGCCCTGCTCCAGGCCCTCCACCGGACGCACGCGCTTCAGCAGGTACTGCACGGTCAGGCCCTTGAGCATCATCGCCGCGGCAGTGTCGAAGGCGATGCCGTCGGGCAGCTTGCAGACGTTCTTCGCCGGCATCACGCGCGCTTCGCTGTAGCTGCCGGGCGGGTTGCTGGCGTACGCGGCGCGGTCGCCGGCCTTCAGGTGCGTGACGCCTTCGCCGACCGCCTCGACGACGCCGGCGCCCTCCATGCCCAGCGCGTGCGGCAGCTTCAGCGGATAGAGGCCCGTGCGGTGGTAGACGTCGATGAAGTTGAGGCCGCTGGCATGGTGGCGGATGCGGATCTCGCCCGGGCCGGGCGCGCCGACCTCGACCTCGGCGAGCTTCAGCTGTTCGGGGCCGCCGATGGCCTGGATCTGGATGGCTTTGACGGACATGGCCGTGGGTCTCCTGTGGTTGGGGTTGTGGAAGGGTCGAAGGGTGCGAACCGGCGCGCGAGCGATAGCGCGACCGCAAGCCTGCGGCTGGAGGGGCGAGGCTACGCGATGCGCGAACGCCGTGCACGCCGGCGCCACAAGACCATCCCGTACAGCGCCAGGTTGACGAAGAGCACGAGCGCACCGAGTGCGAACTGCACCTCGCGCGTCAGCCCGTCGGGATAGATCGCCGCCGCGAGGTAGTGCTCGATGAAGCCGCCGCGGTGCCCCGCCTGTCCGGCCAGCTCGCGCAGCCGCCACTCCAGCGGTGTCAGCGGGCAGACGCGGCCCGACCACTCGATCCACACGCCCCAGGCGGCGGCCGGCAGGTGCAGCCACGCCAGGAGCGGCCAGCGCCACACCGCCAGCGCACCCAGCATCACCCACAGGATGAACAGGCCATGCAGCACCAGCAACGCGTCGGCCAACCAGGCGTGGAGCATGGCAACATGCTGCCGCAGCGGCGCCTCGCACGCCAGGAGCGAACGGCCGCCGCGCCCGCCGACGCCCGCATGCCACCCAGCCGCCGCCGATGAAACGCCTGCTGCAGGCCCCCAACCTCGCGCTCGCCACGCTGTGGGCCGACCAGCTCACTGCTGCCGGCTTCACGGCGCGGGTGATGCGCGCCTACGCCAGCGGCATCGCCGGCGAGATCCCGCCCGACCAGGCGCTGCCCGAGGTGTGGCTCGACGACGAGACGCGCCACGACGAGGCGCGCCGGCTGTTCGACCGCTGGATGCACCCGCCGGAACGCCGCTGGGCCTGCACCGCCTGCGGCGAAGTGGTCGAAGGGCCGTTCGAGATCTGCTGGAATTGCGGCGCGGCGGCGCCGGCGGGCTGACGGGCTGGGCGGGCGGCCGCGGCCAGGAGCCGCTCAAGCCTTGCCGCAGGCCGCGCGGTAGCGCGGCTCGTTCTCGAACACGTGCTCGCGCAGCAGCGCGCAAGCCGCGTCGATGTCGCCGCCGCCCACGGCGTCCACCAGCACCTGGTGCGAGCTGACGGCGTTGGTGATCGGCGAGCGGTGCCTGAGGGCCACCAGCCGACCGCGGATCACCTCGTATCCGGCGCGCAGGTACTCGTTCGGCGAGTGCACGAAGAACTGCCAGTGGAACTCCATGTCGATGCGCGCCAGTGCACGCATGTCTTTCGCCCGCTCGGCCTTGCGCATCTCGGCCACCCGCCTGGCCATCGCGTCCACCAGCGCCTTCGGCTGCGCCTCGGCGGCCTCGCGCAGGGCCTCCGCCTCCACCATCGCGCGGTAGCGGCACAGGTCCGAGACCTGCTCGGGCCCGAGCACGAAGACGAAGGTGCCGCGCTGCGGGCTGATCTCCACCAGCCCTTCCACCTTCAGCCGCAGCAGCGCCTCGCGCACCGGCGTCTTGCTCACCGCCATGCCGGCAGCGAGCTGCGCCTCGCTCACCTGCTCGCCGAGCTTCAGCTCACCGTTGACGATGGCCTCGCGGATGCGCAGGTACGCCAGCTCGGTGAGCAGTTGCGGGCGCTCGAGGCGCAGCGGGTGGTTCATGCCGATAGGGGCCAGGTTGCCGGCCGCTGCGCAGTGTATCGGGGTTTCCATGAATGGCAGATCTGAGATATCAGATACGATGCCGCCGATCCGCGCAACGGTGAAAGGCCGGGCGTGGGGCGCCTTCCACACCACGCCCGTGAGTCCCCCCGCCGCCACACCCTCCGCCGCCACGCGCTCGGCCCGTGTGAGCGGCCGCGCGGCCGCCCTCGAAGCCGCCCTGGTGCGCGCGAACCAGTGGCTCGTCGTCGCGCTGATGGCGTCGATGGCCGCGCTCGTGTTCCTCAACGTCGTCACGCGCTACCTGTTCAACCACTCGATCATCTGGGTCGAGGAGTTGACGCAGTACCAGATGATCTGGGTCGCCTACCTCGGTGCCGGGCTGGCGCTGCGCGAGTCGCGGCATGTCGCCGTCGACTCGCTGCAGGACCTGCTGCCGGCGCCGTGGCGCCGCCATCTGCGCACCCTGCTCGCGGTGGCGATGGCGGTGTTCCTCGCCGTGCTCGCCGTGCTCGGCTTCCAGATCGTCGCCTTCACCTGGGGCCAGGAGACCCCGGTGATGAACATCCCCACCGGCGTGCCCTACCTCGCCGTGCCGGTGGGCGCCGCGGCGTTCCTGCTGCACCTGGTGCTGTTCTGGCGCCGCTTCGTGCAGCGCGAGTTCGAGGCCATCGAGGACCCGGCCGGCCGCGCCGAACAAGAGGCCGACGCGTTGCCTGGAGCCGCCGCATGACGACGGCGCTCTTCGCCGTCTTCGGGCTCGGCCTGCTCGTCGGCCTGCCGATCGCCTTCGCGATGGGCGCCGCGGGCCTGGTGGCGCTGGCGGTGGAAGGCAAGCTGTCGCTGCTGTCGGTGCCGCAGCGCTTCTTCGACGGCATCAACTCCTTCCCGCTGATGGCGGTGCCGTTCTTCATCCTCGCCGCCGACCTGATGACGGCCAGCGGCATCACCACCGCGCTGCTGCGCTTCTCGAACTCGCTCGTCGGCCACATCCGCGGCGGCATGGGGCACGTCAACGTCGTCACGTCGATGATGTTCGCGGGCGTCAGCGGCTCGGCGCTCGCCGATGCGGCCGGCCCCGGCGCGGTCGAGATGCGCATGATGCAGAAGAGCGGCTACGACACCTACTACAGCGCGGCGCTTTCGGCGGCCACGGCGACCATCGGGCCGATCATCCCGCCGTCGATCATCATGGTGATCTACGCGCTCACCGACAGCCGCGTCACCGTGGCCGGGCTCTTCCTCGCCGGGGTCGTGCCCGGCCTGCTGCTGGGGCTGGCGCTGATGGCGATGAACCACTGGGTCAGCGTGCGGCGCGGCTACGGCGCCGCGCACGCCGCGCTGCCCTGGAGCGAGCGCGCACGTGCGCTGTGGAAGGCACTCCCCGTGCTGCTGATGCCGGCCATCATCATCGCCGGCATCCTCACCGGCCTCTTCACGCCCACCGAGGCCTCCGCCGTGGCGGTGTTCTACGCCCTCGTCATCGGCCTGTTCGTCACGCGCACGCTGAACGCGCGCGTCATCACCCGCGTGCTGCTGCAAAGCGGTCTCGTCACCAGCGCCGCGCTGCTCATCGTCTCGATGGCGAGCCTGTTCGCCTGGCTCCTGACATTGGCGCAGGTGCCGCAGACCATCGCCGCGACGATCGGTGGCATGACCACCGAGCCGGTGCTCGTCATGCTGATCGTCATGGTCTTCGTGCTTGCCTGCGGCCTCTTCATCGATACGCTGCCGGCCGTCATCATCCTCGTGCCGGTGCTGGCGCCACTGTCGGAGCAGTTCGGCATCCACCCGCTGCACTTCGCGATGGCCGTCGTGCTGAATCTCACCGTCGGGCTCATCACGCCGCCGGTGGGCGGCGTGCTGTTCGTGATGACCTCGGTGGCGCGGCTGCGGCTGGAGAAGCTGGCGCGCGCCATCGTGCCGCTGCTCGCCGCCGAACTCGTCGTGCTGCTCGCCGTCGTCCTCTTCGCCCCCCTGTCCACCGCGGTGCCCGCGTGGTTCGGCTACGCGCGCTGAGGCCGCTCCGACAACCCGGATCCGATCCCCTCTGCCCCGGCGCGCCGCCAGGGCCCTTCACCAGGAGACACGCAGTCATGAAACCCCGCATCCTGTCCATCGCGCTGGCCGCCACGGCGATGCTGTTCGCGCTGCCCTCGGCGCAGGCGCAGAAGGTGCTGAAGTACGCGCACTTCCAGCCGGCCAGGGACGACCAGCCCAAGCACGTGGCGGCGCTCGCCTTCAAGGAACACGTCGAGAAGGCCACCGGCGGCTCGGTGAAGGTCGAGATCTTTCCGGCCGGCCAGTTCGGCAAGGACCAGCCGACGATGGAAGGCCTCAAGCTCGGCACGCTCGAGCTCGCCGTGGCGCACGACGGCGCCATCGCCACCGTGCACAAGCCGATCGGCGTGCTCGGCATCCCGTTCCTCTACGAGAACCACGAGCACGCCTGGCGCGTCTACGACTCGGCGTGGCTGAAGGGCTTCTCCGACGACATGGTGAAGAAGGCCGGTATCCGCATGCTCGGTGTCGCCGACAACGGCGTGCGCCACTTCACCAACAGCCTGCGCCCGGTGCAGTCGCCCGCGGACATGAAGGGCATGAAGATCCGCATCCAGCCCTCGCCAGTGTTCAAGACCCTCGTGGAGTCGCTCGGGGCCTCGGCCTCGGCCATTCCCTGGGCCGAGCTGCCCACGGCACTGCAGCAGAAGGTCGTCGACGGTCAGGAGAACGGCGTCACCAACATCCTCGCCGCCAGCCTGTACCAGCACCAGAAGTACGCCACGCTCGACGGGCACGTCTGGAGCATCCACGCCTACATGGTCAACGAGCGCTTCTACCAGGGCCTCACCGCCGCCGAGCGCAAGGCCGTCGACGAGGGTGTGGCCAAGGCCGTGGCCATCCACCGCAAGATGACGAGCGACCAGGACAAGAACGCCAAGGCCATCCTGGAGAAGAACGGCATGCAGGTCTACGTGCCGACGGCGGCGCAGCTCGCCGAGTTCCGCCGCCTGGCGCAACCCCCGGTGCGCCAGTGGGCCGAAGCCGAGATCGGCAAGGCCTACGTCGCCGACCTGTTCAAGGCCATAGACGCCACGCGCAAGTAGGTAGCGGCAGAGAGGCAGCGGCATAGGCCAGCGCGCAGGCCGGTGGCACCGAGCGGCACGAACGATGCCTGACCCTTCCGCGCCCGCGTCGCCATCAACTTCGCCGCTGGTGGTGGCCATCGACGACGGCTACGCCTCCTACGACCAGGAGGAGGCGCTGCTCGGCGCCGTCGGTGCGCGCTTCGCGCTGCGGCCGGTGCACGGCGACGCCGACGCCGCCGTGCAGGCGGTGCGCGACGCCACCGTCGTCCTCGTGCGCGAGTCGCCGCTGCCGCGCCGCGCCATCGAGGCGATGGCGCGCGGCCGCGCCGTTGTGCGCTACGGCATCGGCGTCGACAACATCGACCAGCAGGCGGCACGTGAGCGCCGCATCTTCGTCGCCAACGTGCCCGATTACGGCATCGACGAGGTCAGCTCGCAGGCCGTGGCGTTGCTGCTGGCCCTGAACCGGCGGCTGCTGCTGCACGACGGCGAGGTCCGCGCCGGGCGCTGGAGCGCCGGCGTGCTGCAGCCGATGTTCCGCCTGCGCGGGCGCGCGCTCGGCCTCGTCGGCTACGGCCGCATCGCGCGCATGACGCACGCCAAGCTCGCCGGCTTCGGCTTCGGCCGCGTGCTCGTGCACGACCCGCGCGCCGCGCTGCCGCCGGGGGCCGAGAGCGTGGATCTCGACACGCTGTGCCGCCAGGCCGACGTCATCTCGCTGCACGCGCCGCTGAACGAGGCGACGCGGCGCATGATCGACGCGCGCCGGCTGGCCCTGATGCAGCCGCACGCGCTGCTCGTCAACACGGCGCGCGGCGGCCTCGTCGACCTCGACGCGCTGCACGCCGCGCTCGCAGCCGGGCGTCTGGGCGGCGCCGGCCTCGACGTCTTCGACCCCGAGCCGCCCGACCCGCTGCACCCGCTCTTCGCCTTGACCAACATCGTCGTCACCAATCACATCGGCTGGTACAGCGAGGAGGCGATGCGCGACCTGCAGCGCAAGGCCGCCGAGGAGGTCGTGCGCGTGCTCGGCGGCGAGCCGCCTCGGCACTGGCTCAACCCCTGGTGAACAATCCCCTGCAAGGGACCTCAGAGAGATGGAACAGCAAGCCCTCGTCGACGCCTTCAACCGGGTGGCCGTGGCCTCGGTGGCCGACGCCGTGGACAAGGTCTGCGGCAAGCGCGGCTACATGGACAGCACGATCAAGCCGCGCATCAACGACAAGCGCATCTGCGGCCCCGCCGCCACCGTGCTCGAGGCGGCCACCGACGAGGTATTGCCGCCGCAGCACGCGCTGGACCTCATCGACGAGGCGCCGCGCGGCAGCGTGATCGTCATCTCGATCGCCGGCGGCGAACCCGAGGTGGCCGTGTGGGGCGGCCTGATGACGGCCGGCGCCTTTGCCAACGGCCACGCCGGCGCGGTGCTCGACGGCGGCGTGCGCGACCTCACCGAGATCCGGCGGGACTACGACTTCCCGGTGTACGCACGCAGCGTCAGCCCGGGCACGACCCTCGGACGCTACCGCACGGTGGCCTCGATGGTGCCGGTGAACGTGGGCGGCGTCGTCGTGCACCCGGGCGACCTCGTCGTCGGCGACGTCGACGGTGTCGTCGTCGTGCCGCGCGCGCAGGCCGAAGCGGTGCTCGCGCTGGCGCAGGAGATCGACGCGCGCGAGCTGGAGCAGGCGAAGCTCATCGTGGCCGAGAAGTCGCTGCGCAAGGGGCTGGCCAAGTATGGGCGCATCTGAGGGCGGCATGTCCGGCTTCGACATCGTCTCGCTCGGCGAGCCGATGGTCGAGTTCAACCAGACCGGCGAAGGCGGCGGGCGGCTGTACCTGCAGGGCTTCGGCGGCGACAGCAGCAACTTCGCCATCGCCGCGGCGCGCCAGGGGGCGCGCGTGGCCTGCATCAGCGCGCTCGGCGACGACCCCTACGGCCACATGCTGCGCGAGCTGTGGAACCGCGAAGGCGTGGACCACTCCGGCGTCGCCACCGACGCCGGCGCCTACACCGCCATCTACTTCGTCACGCACGACGAGCGCGGCCACCGGTTCCACTTCTTCCGCAGCGGCTCGGCGGCCAGCCGCATGCGGCCGGCCGACCTGCCGCGCGCGCTGATCGAACGCGCCAAGGTGCTGCACCTGTCGGGCATCTCGCTGGCGATCAGTGCGCAGGCCTGCGACACCTGTTATGCCGCCATCGAGATGGCGCGCGGCGCGGGCGTGAAGGTGTCGTTCGACACCAACCTGCGGCTGAAGCTGTGGCCGCTGTCGCGTGCCCGCGCCGTGATGAACGACGTGATGCGCCTGGCGCACCTCGTGCTGCCGAGCTACGACGACATCGTCGCGCTGACCGGCCTCACCGAACCCGAGGCCATCGTCGACCACTGCCTGGCGCTCGGCGCCGAGGTGGTGGCGCTGAAGCTCGGCGACCAGGGCGCGCTCGTCGCCGATGCGCACCAGCGCCACCGCATCGCGCCGCACCCGTGCCGGCCGGTGGACGCCACCGGCGCCGGCGACACCTTCGGCGGCGCCTTCGTCGCGCGCTGGATCGCCGGCGACTCGCTGCGTGACGCCGGCCTCTACGCCGCGACCGCCGCGGCGATATCGACGGAGGGTTATGGCGCCGTCGAGCCGATCCCGCGTGCCGCGGACGTACAGTCGCGCCTCTCGCGGGGGTCGCGCGCACCGGCCGCAGGCTGAAGCACCCTTCGCCCCCCCCCGCCGGCGCCGCCCGCACCGCAGCCGAACCCGAAGAGTCCATACGGACGACAACACCACTCGAGGAGACCGTCGATGCACACGCCCCGTCACCGCTTGACGCCGCTCTCGCCGCCGAGCACCACGCTGCGCCGCGGCCTGCACCTGCTCGCTGCCGCGTCGCTGGTTCTGGCCACCGCGCCGGCGCTTTCGCAGGACAAGCCGCAGGAGGAACCGTTCTGGGCCAAGGGCCGGCCGAAGACCGAGGCGGCGATGCGCATGGCGCCGGTGCCCGCGTTCCCCATTCCCACCGCCGCCGACAAGCTGCCCATCGCGAAGATGAAGCTCCCACCGGGCTTCAAGGCCGAGGTGTGGGCCAGCGGCATCCTCGACGCCCGCGGCATGCGCCAGGGCGACAAGGGCACGGTGTTCGTCAGCTCGCTGTTCGTCGCCGGCAAGCTCTACGCCGTCGTCGACAAGGGCGGCACGCGCGAGGTGAAGACACTCGCCGAGAAGCTCTTCCTGCCCAACGGCATAGAGTTCCACAAGGGGTCGCTCTACCTCGCCACGCCGAAGGACATCGTGCGCTACGACAACATCGAGGACCACCTCGACAAGCTGCCGGCGCCGGTGATGGTCTACGACAAGCTGCCCGGCGACGTGCCGCACGGCTGGAAGTTCATCAAGGTCGGCCCCGACGGCAAGCTCTACGTGCCGGTGGGCGCGCCGTGCAACATCTGCGAGAGCGACGACCGCTACACGAAGATCTTCCGCATGAACCTCGACGGCAGCGGTGTCGAGGTGGTGGCGCACGGCATGCGCAACACGGTGGGCTTCGACTTCCACCCGAAGACCGGCAACCTGTGGTTCACCGACAACCAGCGCGACTGGCTCAGCGAAGACCTGCCCGAGGACGAGCTGAACCACGTCAGCCAGCCCGGCAAGCAGCACTTCGGCTACCCGTACTGCCACGCCGGCGACTTTGCCGACCCCGAGTTCGGCTGGGGCAAGAGCTGCGCCGACTACGTCAAGCCGGCGGCCAAGCTCGGTGCGCACGCCGCGCCGCTGGGCATGCGCTTCTACACCGGCAGGATGTTCCCGGCGAAGTACCGGGGCGCGATCTTCATCGCCCGCCACGGCCCGTGGAACCGCACGAAGAAGTACGCCGCCGACGTGGTCGTGGCCTTCCCCGACGGCAAGGGTGGCGTGAGCCGCATCGAGCCGTTCCTCACCGGCCTGGTCGAGAACAACGAGTACCTCGGCCGCCCGGCCGACGTGATGGTGATGAAGGACGGCTCGCTGCTCGTCAGCGACGACCACAACGGCGCCATCTACCGCATCAGCTACGGCGGCAGGAAGTAGTGGGCGGGGCGGTTGCGGGTGCCGGCCTGCTGGCCGGCGCGCTGTTGCTCGCCGCCGCCGCCCCTGCCGCGATCGCGCAGGGCGCGGCACCGGCCTACGCGCAGCGCTACGCCGAACAGTGCGCCTCGTGCCACGGCGCGCGCGGCACGAGCGAGATGGCGCTCGTGCCGCACCTCGGCGGCCAGCCGTCGTTCTATGCGATCACGCAGCTCTTCCTCTTCCGCGAAGGGCGGCGCAACGACCACCCGATGGCCGCGGCGATGGCCGCGCTCGCCAAGGGCATGTCCGATGCCGACCTGCGCGGCTACTCCGACCTCATCGCGATGCTGCCGCCGCCCGCCGCCCCAGGCGGCGCAGGCCGCGACGAGGCGCGCTTCGCGCGCGGGCGAGCGCTTGCCGGCAAGCACCACTGCATCGGCTGCCACGGCGCCGACCTCGCCGGCGGCCGGCAGGTGCCGCGCGTCGGCGGCCAGCGGGAGGACTACCTGTTGATCGCGCTGAAAGGCTTCCGCTCGGGCGTGCGTCTGGGCTACACGAACGCGATGGGCGAGGCGCTGGCTGGCCTCGGCGAAGCGGAGATCGCCGACCTGGCGCACTTCCTCGCGCACTTCGTCGCGCCCGCCACCGCCGCGGCGGCGTCGGTCGCTCCGGCCTCCGGAGCCGGGCGATGAGCCGCTGCGTCCTCGTCACCGGGGCCACCAGCGGCATCGGCCAGGGCGTCGCGCAGGCCTTTGCCGCCGCCGGCGACGAGGTCGTCGCCACCGGCGCCACCGCCGGCGAGGTCGACATCGCGCCGCCGGCGAAGAGCGGCCCGGCCATCACCTACCGCGTGCTCGACGTGCGCGACGACGCGGCCGTGCGCGCGCTGGTGCTGGGCCTCGGCAAGCTCGACGTCGTCGTCAACTGCGCCGGCATCATCCAGCGCGGCGCCGAGCTCGAGCCCGAGGCCTTCGCACGCGTGGTGGACATCAACCTCACCGGCACGATGCGCGTGTGCGCCGCGGCGCGGCCGGCGCTGGCCGCGCGCCGCGGCTGCATCGTCAACACCGCGTCGATGCTCGCCTTCTTCGGCGGCGGGCTCGTGCCCGGCTACAGCGCCAGCAAGGGCGGCGTGGCGCAGCTCACCAAGAGCCTGGCCATCGCCTACGCCGACGACGGCATCCGCGTCAACGCGGTGGCACCGGGCTGGATCGCCACGCCGCTGACGCAGGCGCTGCAGGACGACCCGGCGCGCAGCCAGCCCATCCTCGCGCGCACGCCGCTGCGCCGCTGGGGCACGCCCGAGGACGTGGCCGGCCCGGTGCTGTTCCTGTGCAGCCCGGCGGCGCGTTTCGTCACCGGCGCCGTGCTGCCGGTGGATGGCGGCTACCTGATCGCCTGAGCCACCCCGCCCCTTCGCCCGAGGCCCACGAGATGACACAAGCCGTACCCCCCGATTCGCAGAAGTGGCAGCCCTACCGCCACCCGATGCCCAAGGAGTCGCCGCCCGAGCTCGTCGTGCCCGACGTGCTGCCGAAGGACGAGCGCGTCTGGGTGCCGGTGGACGACAACGTCTGGTTCCGCCCGCTGTGCCTCGCGGCCACGCGCGGCTACTGGATGAACCTGCTGCGCGTGCGCCGCGCCGGCGTGCTCTCGCGCCACCGCCACCCGCAGCCGGTGCACGGCTACGTCATCAAGGGCCAGTGGCGCTACCTCGAGCACGACTGGGTGGCCACCGAAGGCAGCTACGTCTACGAGGCGCCGGGCGAGACGCACACGCTGGTCGTCGACCCGCACGTCGAGGAGATGATCACGCTGTTCCAGGTGAACGGCGCGATGATCTACACCGACCCCGACGGCAACTGCACCGGCTACGACGACGTGTTCACGCGCATCGACAAGTGCCGGCGGCACTACGCCGCCAACGGCCTGGGCGAAGCGTTCATCGACCAGTTCATCCGCTAGCTGCCGCTGCCCGGCACGCGCGCGGTACGCGGCGCGCACCGTGGCAAGCTCACAGGGGTTGCACCCCGTTGCAACGGCGCATGCGCGCCGGCCTAGAGTGCGCCGGCCATGAACGCCAAGCCATTGCCCCGCCTCCCGCTTGCCGTGCTCGTGCTGTGGCTGGCCGCCTGCGGCGGTGGCGACAACAACGGCTCGACGGCAGCGGCGCCCACGCCCGCCCCTGCACCTTCGCCGGCGCCGGCGCCTTCCCCCGCGCCGGGTCCTTCTCCTTCACCGGCACCGCCGCGCGCCGAGACGTTCGCCACCGGCCTCACGTCGCCGTGGAGCCTCGCTTTCCTGCCCGACGGCTCGATGCTCGTCACCGAGAAGGCGGGCAACCTGAGGCGCGTGTCGGCCAATGGCACGTCGGTCTCGGCGCCGATCACCGGCACGCCGGCGGTGGACAGCGGCGGCCAGGGCGGCCTGCTCGACGTGGCCCTCGCCAACGACTTCGCGACGTCGCGCCGCATCTTCCTCAGCTTCGCCGAGGCCGGCACCGGCGCCGAGGCCGGGCGCAACGGCACCGCGGTCGGCACCGGCGTGCTGAACGCCGGCTTCACCGCCCTCACCGGCTGGACCGTCATCTTCCGCCAGACGCCGAAGGCCGCCGGCACGCAGAACCACTACGGCAGCCGCATCGTGCCGGCGCCCGACGGCACGCTCTTCGTGACACTCGGTGAACGTTCGAACGCCAGCGAGCGCGTCCGCGCGCAGGACCTCTCCGCCGGCCACGGCAAGGTGATGCGCATCCGTGCCGATGGCAGCGCGCCGCCGGACAACCCGTTCGTCGGCACCGCCGGCGCGCAGCCGACGATCTGGTCCTACGGGCACCGCAACCCGCAGGGCGCGGCGCTGCATCCCGCCACCGGCGAGCTGTGGACCAGCGAACACGGCCCGCAGGGCGGCGACGAGGTCAACCGCACGCTGGCCGGCCGCAACTACGGCTGGCCGCTGGTGAGCTACGGCTGCGAGTACGGCGCGCCGGAGGGCAACTGCCCGCCGGTGGGCGGCGCGAGCACCGGGGCCGGCTTCGAGCCGCCGGTGACCTGGTGGGTGCCGACCTCGATCGCGCCGAGCGGAATGGCCTTCTACACCGGCGACCGCTTCCCCGAGTGGCGCGGCAACCTCTTCATGGGCGCGCTCGCCGGCCGCGCGTTGTGGCGGTTGCAGCTCAACGGCAACACGCTCGCTGCGCGCGAAGCGCTGTTCACCGGCCTGGGTGAACGCATCCGCGACGTGCGACAAGGGCCCGACGGCTGGCTCTACCTGCTGACCGACGGCACGAACGGACGCATCGTTCGCATCGTGCGCTAGGCGCGCCGCGGGGCGCCGCGACAGCGACGGGCTCTCGCTGCGACGCCGGCAACCCCTACTTCGCAACCACGGGCCCGCTTGCCCGGGGCCTGACACGGTCCTAGAGTGCCCGCGCCATGCGTGCCCGGACGTTGTCCGCTGCGGTGCTCTTCCTCTGGCTTGCCGCCTGCGGCGGCGGCAACGGGCGCAGCGGCGGCGACGCAGGGCCCGACAGCGCTGCGGTGCCCTCGCCTGCGCCGGCTCCATCACCGACGCCGGCGGAGCCTGCACCGCCGCCCGACCCCCCCTCGCCCGGGCCGGCACCGCCACCGGATCCACCCGCACCCGAGCCGCCCGCGCCGGAACCGCCGCCACCCGAGCCGGCGCCGCCGGCGCCCGCGCCACCACCCGGCCCGCCGCCCCGCGCCGAGACCTTCGCCGGCGGCTTCCCCTTCCCCTGGAGCCTCGGCTTCCTGCCCGACGGTTCGCTGCTCGTCACCGAGCGCGGCGGGCAGCTGTGGCACGTCGGCGCCGACGGTGCGCGGCTGTCGTCCCTCCCCATCAGCGGCGTGCCGGTGGTCGATGCGCGCGGCCAGGGCGGCCTGCTCGACGTGGCGGTGGCGGCCGACTTCGCCACCTCGCGCCGCATCTACCTCAGCTACGTCGAGCCTGGCGAAGACGACGAGGCGGGGATGAGCGGCACCGCAGTGGGTACCGGCGTGCTCGACGCGGACTTCACGTCGCTCACCGAGTGGGCGGTGATCTTCCGCCAGCGCCCGAAGGTGGCCAGCGAAGGGCACTTCGGCAGCCGCCTCGTGCTCGCCCCCGACGGCACGCTCTTCGTCACGCTCGGCGACCGCTACCTCGAAAGCGAACGCGAGCGCGCGCAGGACCTCGGCGCCGGCCACGGCAAGGTGATGCGCATCCGCGCTGGCGACGGCAGCGCGCCACCCGACAACCCGTTCGTCGGCACGGCCGGCGCGTTGCCCGAGGTGTGGTCGCTCGGCCACCGCAACGTGCAGGGCGCGGCGCTGCACCCCGGCACCGGCGAGCTGTGGACGCACGAGCACGGGCCGCAAGGCGGCGACGAGGTGAACCGCACGCTGGCCGGGCGCAACTACGGCTGGCCGCGCGTGAGCCACGGCTGCGAGTACGACACGCCGATCGGCAACTGCCCGCCGGTGGGCGGTGCGAGCGAGGGACCGGGGTTCGAGCCACCGCTCACGTGGTGGGTGCCGATCTCCATCGCCCCCAGCGGCATGGCCTTCTACACCGCCGGCCGTCTCCCCGAGTGGCAGGGTAACCTCTTCGTCGGCGCGCTGGCCGGGCGGGCGCTGTGGCGGCTGACGCTCGACGGCAACACCGTGGCCGCGCGCGAGGCGCTCTTCACCGAGCTCGGCGAGCGCATCCGCGACGTGCGCCAGGGCCCCGACGGCTGGCTCTACCTGCTGACCGACGGCGCCAACGGGCGCATCGTGCGCATCGTGCGCTGAGGCCGCGCACACCGGCCGCGCGGGCTGGTGCGCTTCAGAACGTGCCCGGGTACGAGCCGCCGTCCATCAGCACGTTCTGGCCGGTCATGTAGCCGGTGTGCACGCTGCAGACGAACGCGCACATCGCGCCGAACTCGTCGGCGTGGCCGAAGCGCTGCGTCGGGTTGCTCATGCGGCGCGACTCCCACAGCGCCTCGAAGGTCTGCCCGCCCTTCTTCGCCAGCGCCGCGGTGTTGCTGCGCAGCCGCTCGGTGTCGAAAGGCCCTGGCAGCAGGTTGTTGAGCGTGACGTTGCGCGCGGCGAGCTGCGGCTGCCGGGCGAGGCCCGCGACGAAGCCCGTGAGGCCGGTGCGTGCCCCGTTGGACAGGCCCAACGCCTGGTACGGCGCCTTCACGGCGGCCGACGTGATGTTGACGACGCGGCCGAAGCCGCGCGCGGCCATGCCGTCCACCGTGGCCTTGATGAGCTCGATCGGTGCGAGCATGTTCGCCTCAAGCGCCGCGATCCAGATGTCGCGCGTCCACTCGCGGAAGTCGCCGGCAGGCGGGCCGCCGGCGTTGTTGACGAGGATGTCCACCTGCGGCGCCGCGGCCAGCGCCGCGCCGCGGCCGGCGTCCGTGGTGATGTCGCCGGCCGCGGTGCGCACCTGCACCGCCGGGTTCAGCGCGCGCAGCTCGGCCGCAGTCGCTTCCAGCGCCTCGGCGCCGCGCGCCGTGACGACGACGTTCACGCCCTCGCGCACCAGCGCCGCCGCGCAGCCCTTGCCGAGCCCCTTGCTCGCCGCGCACACCAGCGCCCACTTGCCTGCGATGCCGAGATCCATGCCTTGTTGCTCCTCGAGAAGGAAAGTCGATCGGTCCGCACGATGCCGCGCGATGCCGCACGATGCTATCGGCTCGGCCGCACGCGCGTCAGCAGCCACACGCCGCCCAGCACGAGCACCGTGCCGACGACGATCCACCCGTTCATCGGCTCGCCGAGCAGCACCACGCCCATGGCGATGGTGGCCAGCGGCCCGACCATGCCCGTCTGCGCCGTCAGCGCCGCGCCGATGCGCTCGATGGCCATCATCACCGCCAGCACCGGCACGAAGGTGCAGGCCACGGCGTTGAGCAGCGACAGCCAGACCACCGGCTCGGCCACCACGGCCGCCGACAGCGGCCTGAGCAGCAGGAACTGCACGATGCACAACAGGCACGCGACGCTCGTGGCCAGCCCGGTGAGCCGCAGCGAGCCGATGCGCGACACGACCTGGCCGCTGTACACCAGGTACACGGCGTACGACAGCGCGCTGGCGAAGACGAGCAGCGCGCCCAGGACCACGTTGCTGCCCTCCAGCCTGAGCTCGTGCCCGAAGACGAGCGCGATGCCGAGGTAGCTGACGGCCATCGCCCACACCTGCGTCGGGTGCACGCGCTTGCCCACGAGCAGCCACGACAGCAGCAGCACCAGCGTCGGGTTGAGGTACAGCATCAGCCGCTCGAGGCTGGCGGTGACGTACTGCAGGCCGGCGAAGTCGAGGAAGCTCGCGAGGTAGTAGCCGCTGAAGCCGAGGCCGGCGACGGCCAGCCAGTCGCGGCGCGCGAACGTCGACAGTGGCGCGCGGCCGCGCCCGCCCCACCACGCCAGCAGCGCGAACATCGGCAGCGCGAACAGCATGCGGTACATGATCAGCGTCACCGCATCGACGCCGTGGCGGTAGGCGAGCTTGACGATGATCGCCTTGCCGGAGAAGGCCACGGCGCCGAAGGCGGCGAGCGCCAGCCCCGTGCGCAGCCGCGCCGAGGCCGCCGGCGCGAGGCCCGCCATCGTCGATGCGGGGCCCGGCGCCTTCAGAACCCGGCCGCCTGGCCGTCGCGCCGCGGGTCGCTCGCCGCGGCGTAACCCTCGACCTGCGGGTCGCCGAGGCGCCAGATGAACTGGCCCGCGCCGTAGTCCATGTAGCTGTCGGCGAAGGCCTCGATGCGGTGGCCGAGCGCGCGCAGGCCGGCCGTCGTGGCTTCGTGGAAGCCGGGCTCGACGTTGACGGCACCACCGCCGACGCGCCAGCGCGGCGCGTCGCACGCGGCCTGCGGGTGCTGCCGGTGGTCGAGCATGCGCGAGAGCGTCTGCAGGTGCCCCTGCGGCTGCATGTCGCCGCCCATGACGCCGAAGCTCATCACCGGCGCGCCGTCCTTCGTCAGGAAGGCGGGGATGATGGTGTGGAACGGCCGCTTGCCCGGCGCGACGACGTTGCTGCGCCCCTTCTCGAGCGTGAAGCCGTGGCCGCGGTTCTGCAGGCTCACGCCGTAGCCCGGCACCACGACGCCCGAGCCGAAGCCCATGTAGTTGCTCTGGATGAGGCTCACCATCATGCCGCCCGCGTCGGCGGCGCTGAGGTAGATGGTGCCGCCGTCGGGCCCGTGGCCGGGGCCGAAGTCCTGCGCGCGTTTCGGGTCGATCAGCGCCGCGCGCCGCTTCAGGTACCCGGCATCGAGCATCTGCGCCGGCGTCAGCCGCATCGCGCGCGCGTCGCCGACGTAGCGGTAGACGTCGGCGAAGGCGAGCTTCATCGCCTCGATCTGCAGGTGCTGGCTGGCCACACCGTCCACCGGCAGCGCGCCGAGGTCGAAGTGCTCGAGGATGCCCAGCGCGATGAGCGCCGCGATGCCCTGGCCGTTGGGTGGGATCTCGTGCAGCTCGTGGCCGCGATAGCGCGTGGAGATCGTGCCCACCCACTGCGGGCCTTCGTCGAGGTAGGCGGCGAGGTCGGCCTCGGTCATCGCGCCGCCGTGCGCCTTGGCGTGCGCGGCGATCGCCGCGGCCACCTCGCCGCGGTAGAAGGCCTCGCCCTTCGTGTCGGCAACGAGCCTGAGCGTGCGGGCCGCCTCGGCAAAGACGAAACGTTCGCCGACCGCCGGCTGCCGCCCGCGCGGCAGGAAAGCCTCGGCGAAGCCGGGCTGAGTGGTGATCTCGGGCAGCGCGGCGGCGTTGGTCCACTTCTGCTGCACGACCACCGGCACGCCGTAGCCGCGCTCGGCCGCCTCGATGGCCGGGGCCATCAGCTCGGCGAACGGGCGCTTGCCGAAGCGCGCGTGCAGCGCGCGCCAGCCGGCCACGGCGCCGGGCACGGTCACCGAATCCCAGCCGCGCTTGGGCGGCGTCGGTGCCTCGGCGCCGTACTTGCGCGTGAAGTACTCGGGTGTCCACGCCGCCGGCGCCCAGCCGCTGGCGTTCAGGCCGTGCAGCTGCCGGCCGTCCCAGAGGATGCAGAAGAGGTCGGAGCCCAGGCCGTTGCTGCACGGCTCGACGATGGTCATCGTCGCCGCCGCGGCGATGGCCGCGTCGACGGCGTTGCCGCCGGCCAGCAGCATGCGCAGCCCGGCCTGCGCCCCGAGCGGATGCGACGTGGAAACGATGTTGCGCGCGAAGACGGGCGAGCGGCGGCTGGCGTAGCCGGTGCTCCAGTCGAAAGGGTTGTTCATCGGGGTCGTTGGCAGGTGAGGGTGGGCCCGGCGGGGCGCGGCAAGGCGCGCGTCGCGATGATCACTCGAGGGTGATGCGCCGCTCCCGGATGATCTGTGCCCAGCGCGCGCTGTCGGCCGCGACGATCGCAGCGAACTGCGCCGGCGTGTTCGGCGGTGCCGGGTCGGCGCCCAGGCGCGCCAGCCGCTCGCGCACGTCGGCACTGCGCACCGCGGCGTTGAACTCCGCGTTGAGCTTCGCCGTGATGTCCGCCGGCAGCCCCTTCGGGCCGTAGATGCCGAACCAGGTGGTCGCCTCGTAGCCGGGCATGCCGGCCTCGGCCATCGTCGGCAGGTCGGGCGCGAGCGGCGTGCGCGCCCGGCTCGTCACGGCCAGGGCCTTCAGCTTGCCGTCCTTCACGTGCGGCAGGCCGGTGACGAGGCTGTCGAACAGCAGGTGCACCTTGCCCGAGACGAGGTCGGGGATCGCGAGCGCCGTGCCGCGGTAGGGGATGTGCGTGATGAACAGCCCCGTGCGCGCCTTGAAGTCCTCGGCCATCAGCTGGACGATGGTGCCGTTGCCGCTGCTGGCGTAGTTCAGCTGGCCCGGGCGCGCCTTCGCATGGGCGATGAGCTCGCGCAGGTTGGCCACCGGCAGCGTGTTGGGCACCAGCACGATGGCGGCCGCGTCGGCCACGTGCGCCATCGGCGTGAAGTCGCTCTCCGGGCCGGTGGCCTTGTACGGCAGGTTCGGGTTGAGGTGCGGCCCGATGGCGTGCGTGCTGCTGGTGGCGATGAGCAGCGTGTAGCCGTCGGGCGCCGCCTTCGCCACCTCGGCCGAGCCGAGCGAGCCGCCGGCGCCGGCGCGGTTGTCGACGACGATGTTCTGCCCGAGCGACGTGCCCGCACGCTGCGCGATGGCGCGGGCCAGCAGGTCGGTGGCGCCGCCCGGCGGGAACGGCACGACGAGGCGGATGGGCTTCGCCGGCCACGCCGACTGGGCACGCACGGGCCACGCACCGGCGGTTGCCGCCAGGGCCGCAGCGGTGGAGACGAGCAGGCGGCGGCGGGAGGACAAGGGCATGGCGGGCCTCGCGTGGCGGGTTGGGCCGGCGGGAACGGCGGGGTGCCGATGCTAAGGCCGCCGCGCACGTCCCCCCTGGCTTCACGGCCGGTGGCGCAGGCTGCGGCCGGCGACCAGGACAACGAGCGCCGCGACCGCGAAACCGGCGCCGGCCAGGAACGTCGATTGCGAGCCCAGCCGGTCCCACAGCAGGCCGGCGATGGCGCTGGCCAGCAGCATGGCCACGCCACTGACCAGGTTGAACAGGCCGAAGGCCGTGCCCCGCAGGTCCTCCGGTGCCACGTCGGCCACCATCGCCGCGAGCAGCCCCTGCGTCATGCCCATGTGCAGGCCCCACAGCGCCACGCCGAGCAGCAGCATCGGCCAGCCGGGCGCCCAGGCCAGCACGACATCGGCCGCCACCAGCACCAGCAGGCCCCAGCCGAGCAGCGTCGACCGGCGCGTCGAGTCCGACAGCCTGCCGAACGGGTAGGCGCTGAGCGCGTAGACGACGTTCATCGCCACCATCACCAGCGGCACGAAGGACGCCGCCACGCCCAGCTGCTCGGCCCGCAGCACGAGAAACGCCTCGCTGAACCGCGCCAGCGTGAACACGGCCCCGACCGCGACCACGGCCCAGAAGGACGCACCGAGCTGCGCGAGCGCTTCACGCCGGATCGGGCTTGCGGCCTTCGCGCCGGGCCCGGGCGGCGGTTCCCTGACGCCGACCAGCAGCAGCAGCACGGCCAGCACCGCCGGCACCGTGGCCACCCAGAACACGGCACGGAAGTCGCCGACGAACCACACCATCAGCGCCGTCGCGAGCAACGGGCCGATGAAGGCGCCCGCCGTGTCCAGCGACTGGCGCAGGCCGTAGGCCGCGCCACGCTGCTCGGCGCGCACGAGGTCGGCCACCAGCGCGTCGCGCGGCGCCCCGCGGATGCCCTTGCCGATGCGGTCGACGAAGCGCGCCGCCACCACCACGCCGGCGCCCTGGGCGAGCGCGAAGGCGGGCTTGGACAATGCACCCAGGCCATAGCCGAGCAGCGCCAGCAGCTTGCGGCGCCGGAGATGGTCGCTGAGCACGCCGGAGAACACCTTGACGATCAGAGCCGTCGCCTCGGCCACGCCTTCGATGAGGCCGACCACGAGCACGCTGATGCCCAGGCTGCCCACCAGGAACAGCGGCAGCAGGCTGTGGATCAGCTCGGAGGAGATGTCCATCAGCATGCTGACGCCGCCGAGCACCCAGATGGCGCGCGGCAGCCGCGGGTGCGCGGCCCTTGCTTGCCGGGACGAGAGGTGCTGGCGCATGAGGGTTCGGAAGCCCGGTCGCGAGGTCGCCGCCCTGTCGGATCCCGGCGACGACCCCCGACACCGGTCGCCTCATTCTCGCGGCCTTCGCGAGACGCCTCGCCACCGGCGCCCCGGCGCTCGTCCCCAGGCCCACCGCTGACCGGGGCACCGGGTGCTGCGCCGCGCCGTCTCGCTCCTGCTGTGGCGCACGCTGGCGCTGGCCATGCTGCTGCTCGGGCTCATCGGCATCTTCGTGCCCGGGCTGCCGACGGTGCCGTTCCTCCTCGTCGCTGCCTGGGCCGGCGGGCGCGGCTGGCCGCGGCTGGAGCAGTGGCTGCTGACGCACCCGCGCCACGGGCCGGCCATCCGGCGCTGGCGGGACCACCGCGCGGTGCCGCGCAACGCCAAGTGGTGGGCCACCGCCACGATGGCGCTGAGCGCGTTGCTCATCGCACTGTCGCCGGCGCCGCTGGCGCTCAAGCTCGGCGTGCCGGCGCTGATGCTGGCGGTCGCGGCGTGGCTGTGGCGGCGACCGGAGCGCTGACTGAAGCCAGGGGCGCGCGAGCACCGCCGCCCCGGGGTCTCAAGAGGCTGAACCTTGCTTCATGCGGAAGCGTGGCGCGCGAGTCCGAGGCCGCGGGGGGCCGCTCAGGGCATCGGCCCGGCGCGCCGCGATCGTGCGCCGCCCACAGCTTCTTCGCGAACGCCAAGCGCAGTCACGGGCCTGCGATGCTCTTCAGTGCACCGGCGGCAGGTCGGCGGCCGGCAGGTGCGCGTCGCCGACGTAGCGGCGCACCAGCGGCGGCTCGGGGCCCTGGTGGAACGCGAGCCGCTCGCCACGCAGCTCGGCGTCGAAGGCCGTGAAGCGCTGCAGCCGCCGCAGGTGCTCGACCCAGGTCTCGTCGACGAAGTACTCGATGTAGCGGCCGGGCACGGCCACGTCGCGGAACAGGCCCCACGACAGCACGCCCTGGCGCAGGCGCGCGCGGCGCGTGCGCTGCATCACCGCGGCAAACTCGACCGCGCGCGCCGGGTCGATCTGGTACTCCACCGTCACCATCACCGGCCCGTCGTCCGGGGCCACGGCCACCTGCGGCTCGGGCGGCGCCGTCACGTTCACCGGCGAGAAGTCGATCTCGCGCCCGCCTTCCACCGTGAGCCGGCGCGTCAGCGTCAGCACGACGACGCCGAAGCCGGCCGCAGCCCATACCGCGCCGTTGACGCCGATCCACGAGGCCACCTGCCCCCACAGCAGCGAGCCGGCCGTGGCGCCGCCCATCAGCGCCGTCTGGTAGATGGCCATGCCGCGCGCGCGCACCCAGTCGGGCATCGCCACCTGGGCGGAGATGGTGAGCGAGTTGGCCACCGAGATCCAGGCCATGCCCACCACCACCATCGCCGGCAGCGCCAGCCACACCGACGGCACGGCGACCACGAGGCTCGTCACCGCCGCATGCACGAGCAGGCCGATGCGCACGAACTGGTCCCGGTCGAAACGCGCACGCCAGCGCGGGAACATCAGCGCCGCGAAGATCGCGCCAACGCCCAGCGCCGAGATCATCAGCGTGAAGGTGCCGGGCCCGCCACCGACGAGCCCGCGGGCCACCAGCGGCAGCAGCGACGACATCGCCGCCACCTGCACGAAGAACAGGAAGATGCGCAGCAGGATGATCTTCAGCCGCGGCGACTGCGCTGCGTAGTTGAGGCCCACGCGCATCGCGCCGACGAAACGCTCGCCGGGCAGCGTGCTGGCGCGCGGTTCGGTCTTCCAGCGCAGCACCAGCACGAACGACGCGATGGCGAGCAACGCGTTGCACGCGAACACGGCCGCGGCGCCGGTGGCGGCGAGCAGCGCGCCGGCCACCATCGGCCCGACGACGCGCGACAGGTTCATCGAGATGCCGTTCAGCGCCAGCGCCTGCGGCATCTGGTCGCGCGTGACGATCTGCGGCACGACGGCGGCGAACACCGGCCAGCGCATCGCCAGGCCCAGGCCGTTGCCGAAGGTGAGCAGCAGCAGCAGCGGCGCGCTGAGCGTGCCGGTGGTCAGCGTCGCCAGCAACGCGAGCGCATTGATCGTCACCCACAGCTGCGTGGCGGCGAAGAAGCGCCGGCGGTCGACGATGTCGGCCAGCGCGCCGAACGGCAGGCCGAGCAGGAACACCGGTGCCGAGGCGGCCGTGGCGACCAGCGCCACCATCACCGGGCTCGTCGACAGCGACGTCATCAGCCACGCGGCGGCGACGTCGTGCATCCACATCGCCAGGTTGGCCGCCAGCGAGGCGATCCACAGGCCGCGGAAGACACGGTTCTCGACCAGGGGCGCGAACGCGGCGGGCGTGCTCATCGTCGTTGTTGTTGGCGCCGAGCGTAGCGCATGCGCGCCCTGGCCAAGCGAAGAGGGCTCCGCGTCGCGGAGCCCTCGTGGCCCTGGGGCGTGCGCGGGCACGCGCTCGTCGTGCCCCTCAATCCGCTTCCTGGAACGCCTCCTCGCGCTTGCGCTTGATCGACGGCAGCGTGACAACGACGATCATGGCGAGGGCGCCCAGCAGCAGCCCGGCCGACAGCGGCCGCGTGACGAAGGTGGTCCAGTCGCCGCGCGACAGCAGCAACGCGCGCCGCAGGTTCTCCTCCATCATCGGCCCGAGGATGAAGCCCAGCAGCAGCGGCGCCGGCTCGCAGCCGAGCTTGTAGAACACGACGCCGATGACGCCGAAGAGCGCCGCCATGAAGACATCGAAGTTGTTGTTGTTCAGCGTGTACAGGCCGATGCAGCAGAAGGCGAGGATGGCCGGGTAGAGGAAGCGGTAGGGCACCGTCAGCAGCTTGATCCAGATGCCGATGAGCGGCAGGTTCAGCACGATCAGCATCAGGTTGCCGATCCACATGCTGGCGATCAGGCCCCAGAAGAGCTGCGGGTTGCTCGTCATCACCTGCGGGCCAGGCTGGATGCCCTTGATCGTCATCGCACCGACCATCAGCGCCATCACCGCGTTGGGCGGGATGCCGAGCGTCAGCATCGGGATGAACGAGGTCTGCGCGCCGGCGTTGTTGGCGCTTTCGGGGCCGGCGATGCCGCGGATGTTGCCCTTGCCGAACTCCCACTCGCCGGCGCGGCCGCGGCTCTTCTTCTCCAGCGTGTAGGCGGCGAACGAGGACAGCAAGGCGCCGCCCCCCGGCAGCACGCCGAGGATCGAGCCGAGCGCCGTGCCGCGCAGCACCGCCGGATAGGCCTGCAGGAAGTCCTCCTTCGTCGGCCACAGGTGCTTCACGTCCTTCGTGAACACCTCGCGGTGCTCGGCCGGCCGGCCGAGGTTCATGATGATCTCGCCGAAGCCGAACACGCCCATCGCGATGGCGACGAAGCCGATGCCGTCGGTGAGCTCCGGGATGTCGAAGCTGTAGCGCGGCACGCCGGAGATCACGTCGGTGTTGATCTGGCCGATGAGCAGGCCGAGGATGATCATGCCGATCGCCTTGACCAGCGAGCCCGAGGCCAGCACGACCGCGCCGATGAGGCCGAGCACCATCAGCGAGAAGTACTCGGCCGGGCCGAACTTGAAGGCGAGCTCGGTGAGCGGCGGCGCGAACGCGGCGACGATGAGCGTGGCCACGCTGCCGGCGAAGAACGAGCCCAGGCCTGCGGCGGCGAGCGCCGGGCCGGCGCGGCCGCGGCGCGCCATCGCGTAGCCGTCGATGGCGGTGACGACCGAGGCGCTTTCGCCGGGCACGTTGATGAGGATGGCGGTGGTGGAGCCGCCGTACTGCGCGCCGTAGTAGATGCCGGCCAGCATGATCAGCGCTGGCGTCGCGTCCAGCGCGTAGATGCTCGGCAGCAGCATCGCGATGGTGGCCACGGGCCCCAGGCCCGGCAGCACGCCGATCAGCGTGCCGAGCAGGGCGCCCATCAGCGCATAGAGCAGGTTCTGCAGCGACAGCGCGACGCCGAAGCCGAGCGCGAGGTTGTTCAGGAGGTCCATCGTGCGCTCCGGCTCAGGCGGTCAGGAAGGCGGGCCACAGGGGGATGACCAGGCTCAGGCCCTTGATGAAGATCGCCCACGAGCCCACCGTCAGGACCACGGCGTTGAACAGCACCTCCTTCCAGTGGAACTCGCCGCTGGCGAGACTGGAGATGCCGATGAGGATGGGCAGCGTCACCGCCATGCCCAGCCGCGGCAGCAGCAGGCCGAACACCACCACCGAGCCGAGGATGATGGCGCCCTGCTTCAGCGGCCAAGCGCCGATCTTCTCGCCGCCTTCGACCTCGATCGTCAGCGACTCGAACAGGATCAGCGCACCGATGAGCGCGAGGATGACTCCCAGGCCGAACGGGAAGTAGCCCGGCCCGGGCCGCGCGGACTGCCCGAAGTTGTAGGCCGTGGCCCCCCAGGCGAAGGCGATGCCGACGACGACGAACATCAGCCCGGCCCAGAAGTCCTTCTCACTCTTGATCTTCACGCGCGTCTCCTCCAACCGCCGCAGCCGAGCGATCGTCGCGCGATTCTAGGAATCGCCCCCGGACATGCCCTCTGTGGTTTCCACGTAAGCGTGCACCGCCGCGGCACGCCGTCCGCCTAGAGCATCGGCGTCGCGCGCAGCACTTCCTCGATCGTCGTCACGCCCTCGGCGACGCGCATCGCACCGGCCAGGCGCAGCGGCCGCATGCCTTCCTTGACGGCCTGCTTGGCCAGCGCCGGAGCGTCGAGGGTCGGATGGATGTGCCGGCGCAGCGTCTCGCTCATGACGAGAAGCTCGTACAGCCCGGCGCGGCCGCGGTAGCCGGTGTTCCTGCATTCCAGGCAGCCCACCGGCCGGAACGGCCGCACGCCGCCGGAAAGGCGCCAGGGCCGGACCATCTCGTCCAGCGCCTCGCGCGAGGTGGCGTCGTCGCGCTGCTTGCAGGCCGGGCACAACGTGCGCGCCAGGCGCTGCGCGAGCACGCCGATCACGGTGGCGGCGATCAGGTAGCCGGGCACGCCCAGGTCGGACAGGCGCGTCACCGCGCCCACCGCGTCGTTCGTGTGCAGCGTGCTGAAGACGAGGTGGCCGGTGAGCGCCGCCTGGATCGCCATCTCGGCGGTGGCGAGGTCGCGGATCTCGCCGACCATGATGATGTCCGGGTCCTGCCGCATCAGCGCGCGCAGCCCCTCGGCGAAGCCCATGTCCAGCGCCGGCTGCACCTGCGTCTGGTTGAACGCCGGCTCGATCATCTCGATCGGGTCCTCGATCGTGCAGACATTGACCTCGTCGGTGGCCAGCCGCTTGAGCGTCGAGTACAGCGTCGTCGTCTTGCCGCTGCCGGTGGGGCCGGTGACGAGGACGATGCCGTGCGGGCGCTGGATCAGCTCGCCCCAGGCCTTCGACTCGTGCTCGGCGAAGCCGAGCGCGTCGATCGTCTTCAGCGCCGCTTCAGGATCGAAGATGCGCATCACCATCTTCTCGCCGAAGGCGGTGGGCAGCGTGGACAGCCGCATCTCGACCTCGCCGCCCTTTTCGCCGTCGATGGCCGGGCGCACCGTCTTGATGCGGCCGTCCAGCGGCCGGCGCTTCTCCACCACGTCCATGCGGCCGAGCAGCTTGATGCGCGCCGTCATCGCGCTCATCACCGTCAGCGGCACCTGGTACACGGTGTGCAACACGCCGTCGATGCGAAAGCGGATCGCCCCCATCTCGCGCCGCGGCTCGAGGTGGATGTCGCTGGCGCGCTGCTCGAAGGCGTACTGCCAGAGCCAATCGACGACCTGCACGACGCCCTGGTCGTTGGCGTCGAGCTGCTTGTTGCTGCGGCCGAGCTCGACCAGCTGCTCGAAGCTCGCCGCGGTGGCCACCTCGCCGCTGCGCGCGGCGGCGCGCACGCTCTTGGCCAGCGCGTAGAACTCGGTCGTGTAGCGGCGCAGCTCCTCGGGCTGCGCCAGCACGAGCACGACGCGGCGACGCGTGTGCGCCTCGATCTCCGCCACCCAGCCGGTGTCGAAGGGCTCGGCGGTGGCGATGGTCACCTCGGTGGGCGACATCGCCAGCGGCAGCGCGAAGCGCATCTGCGCGTACTGCACGCTCATCACCTCCGCGACACGGCCGACGTCGACCTTCAGCGGGTCGATGCGCATGAACGGCCGGCCGATGCGCGCCGCGAGCCACTCGGTCAGCGCCTCGACATCCAGCGGCCGCTGCGTGCCGCGGCGCACGAGCCCGGCGCCGCCCAGGCGCACCAGCGCGTGCAGGCTCGAGCTGCCGGCAGCGAAGCGGCGCGCCACGCGCTCGGCGTCGTCGGCGGTGATGAGGCTGTCGTCGCGCAGCCAGTCGAGCAGCTGGCGCCAGTCCAGGCGGCCCTTGGGCAGTGCGCCGGTGGCGGCCAGCGGGTCGTCGGTGCGCTGGGCAGCGCGATCGGCGCCCTTGCGCGTGTGGGTGGTGGTCATGCGAGAACGGGTTCGCCGGGCCGCATTCTGTGCCCGTGGGATGGTTCAGGGGCGCGCCTGGCTGCGCGCCGCAATCGCTTCCAGTGGTGAATAAGGCCGCACCATGCGCAGCCACTTGTGCGCCGGCAGCCCGAGCCCGCCGAAGCGCCGCTCGAGCACGGCGGCACGATCGGCGAGCACGTCGCGCCCGGGCACGGTGACGCCGCGGCCGGCGACGACGACGGTGTTGCCCTCGCGCGTGGGCGCGAGGCTCCACACCTGATCGGCGCCGAACGCGTGAGCCACGAGGGCGATGCTGCGCGCAAAGCTCGCATGGCGGCCGAACAAATTGACGCTGAACAGGCCGCCACTTCGCTCCAGCACGCGCCGGCATGCGGCATAGAACGCGGCGCTGTCGAGCACCGGCGCCGCCGCTTCCTCGTCGTAGAGGTCGGCGAACAGCAGCCGCACGCTCGCCACCTCGGCCTGCGCCAGCCAATCGGCGGCATCGCCCACCACCACTTCGGCCTCGCTTGGCAGGCGGAACCAGCGCCGGTTCACGTCGACCACGGCGGGGTTGATCTCGACCACCGTCGTGGGCATGCGCAGCGTGCGCGCCGTGAAACGCGTCAGCGCCCCGGCACCCAGGCCCAGCTGCACGGCCCGGCCGCTGCCGACCGCTTCGCCCGGCAACCAGAGCAGCACCGCCAGCATGCGCTGCACGTAGGCCAGCTCGACGAACTCCGGCCGCCGCACGCGCATCGCCCCCTGCACCCACGGCGAGCCGAGGTGCAGGTAGCGCACGCCGTCGCCTTCCGAGACAGTCACCTCCGGCAGGCTGCGCCCGGCCGGCGCGGCGCGCATCGTCGGGCGCGGCGCCTGCATCAAGCCACGCCGCCTTCCTCGAGCGCGCCGCGCCAGGCGGCCAGCTTGCGCTCGAACGACCAGCTGGCGTTGGCCGGGCTGGTCGAGGGCAGGCGGCGGGTTCGCAGGCCGAGGGCCTGCAGTGCACTCGCCACGCGCGCCGACTCGCCGCCGTTGTGCAGCACCAGCGTCAGCGCCGGCGCGCGTGCGCGCAGCGAAGCGAAGTCGTTCAGCACCGGCGCCTCGATGGCGGTGTCGAGGCTGCCTTCGCGCCGGCAGCTCGCGTAGGCATCCCAGATGCCGAGGCCGCGCCGGCGCACCTCGGCCAGCCGCCGCCGGTAGGGCCACGCACCGAGATCCACGCCCCAGATCGCCGAGAGCAGCGGCCAGAAGTGGTTGCGCGGGTGCCCGTAGTACTGCTGCGCGGCCAGCGAGGCCTCGCCGGGGAAGCTGCCGAGCACGAGGCAGCGCGTGTGCCTGGCCAGCACCGGCGGCAGGCCCTGCAGGCGGGGGTCGATGGCCGCCTTCCTGCCGGCG